>CAINHV010000459.1 GCA_903848965.1 uncultured Opitutia bacterium
CGCTTTTGGATCGTTCGATGAACCGGCCTCGACGGAGCTCGGCCCTCCATAGGAACCGGATCCCCGTGGCTGCGAGCTTGAGCGAGTGGCAGCGCGCCATTCCGTAGGACGCCCCACGCGCTCACGCTCGCGGCCCCAGACGGCCTCCCGTAGCAACGCACCCTAACGCGACTTCGCCGGCGTCTTCGAGGCCGACTTGGCGTCCGAAGCTTTCGTCGTCGTCGCGGCCGCAGGCGGCCCGATCGCAACCAAGGGCGCGGCCGGCGGGAGCCATTCGACGATTTTTCGGGCCGCCAGTTCGCGCTCGATCTCCTCGGTCCGGAGGTCGCCCCGGGCGATAATCTCCGCGCCGCCTCGCTCCTCCAGCTGCGTCCGCAGCGCCTCGGCCGCCGTCGCACTCGCGCCATGCTTGCCGGCGAGAGTCAGCCAGCCCAAGGCCTCGGCGAAATCCGGTTTAACCCCGCGACCCCCGGCGTAGGCGGCCCCAATGTTGTGAAAAGCCTCGCCGCTTCCTCCCGCTGCCGCGGCGCGCCAATAATCCAGCGCCCGGGCGCGGTCCTGCACGATGCCGTCGCCATCATCCAGGAGCATGCCAATCCGAAAGGCCGCCGAGGGGTCTCCTGCGCGAGCGGCCTGCTCCAGCATCGCCAGCCCGCTGGCCCGATCCTGCGTCACCTTGTGCTCCGCGTTCCCTCGCAGGAGCATCTCGCCGAGTTGCGCCTGAGCCTTGCGGTTGCCGTTGTTCGCTGCGGCCGTGAGTTCCTTGACGTCGGCCCAGATGTCGCCGCCGCCGGTCTTCGACATGAGAATCGGCGAGGAATTCTCCGCATCCTTCGCGGCCGGCTTCGCCTTCCGCTCGGCCGCCATCAGAGCGAGCGGGAGCGCGAGCAACAAGCCGAGGCAGGTCCGAAGGGGAGGGAACGGGCGCCGCATCCGACCAACGAAACACCGTTGGCCGTTCGTGCAAACCGGATGATTCGGCCGCAAGCGTGGCACGGGTCTCCCGACCCGTGGTGGACGTGCGGACGACACGGTTTTCACGGGTCAGGAGACCCGTGCCACACCGCCGGTGGCGCTTCCGCGCGGACGGACTTACTCGATCTTGTCGCCGGTAACGACCCCACCGCCGGTGATGTTCACCTTTTCCAGAATCGCGGTGGCGATCTTCTGCGCCAGCTCCGGCTTTTCCCTCAACATCTGCTTGGCGGCATCGCGGCCCTGGCCGACGAGATTTCCCTCGTAGGCAATCCACGCGCCCTTCTTCTCGAGAATCTTATGCTCGAGGCCGAGATCGAGCAACGAGCCGATCTTGGAGATGCCCTCGTCGTACATGATGTCGAATTCGACCTCGGTGAACGGCGGAGCGACCTTGTTCTTCACGACCTTGATCTTGGTCCGGTTGCCGATGACCTTGCCCTCGGGCGTCTTAATCTGGTCCTTGCGACGGATGTCGATGCGGATCGAGGAGAAGAACTTCAGCGCGCGGCCGCCCGAGGTGGTCTCGGGGTTGCCGAACATGACGCCGATCTTCTCGCGGATCTGATTCGTAAAAATGCACACGCACTGGGTCTTGCTGACGACCGCCGTGAGCCGGCGCATCGCCTGCGACATCAGGCGGGCCTGCGCGCCCATCGTCATGTCACCCATCTGACCGTCGAGCTCGGCCTTGGTCGTGAGCGCGGCCACCGAGTCCAGCACGATGACGTCGATCGAATTGGAGCGAATGAGCGTCTCCATGATGTTGAGTGCGTCTTCGCCGCTGTCGGGCTGGGAAACGAGCAGATCGTCGAGCTTCACGCCCACGACGCGGGCATACTTCGGGTCGAGCGCGTGCTCGACGTCGATGAAGGCGGCCAGGCCGCCCAGTTTCTGGGCCTCGGCGATCACACTCAAACAGAAGGTGGTCTTGCCCGAGGATTCCGGGCCGTAGATTTCAATGATGCGGCCCTTCGGGAGCCCGCCCACGCCGAGGGCAAGGTCGACCGCCAGCGAACCGGTGCTGATCGTCTCGACCTTCATCTTGGCATTGCTGCCCAGGCGCATGATCGAACCTTCGCCGAATTGCTTGGTGATGGAGGACAGCGCGAGCTCGATGTTCTTGTCGCGAGCATGAGCGGGCGCAGCGGCCTCAGCCTTCCCTCGGGGGGCGGGGGCAGCGGATTTGGATTCGACGGGAACGGCTTTGGACATGGTGGCCATAGGTTGAGGACCTTGCGGTTGAGTTTGAAAATGAAAAAGCGGACGGGGGATGGAATCGGGCGGTTGAAAAAGCCGAGCGGCGGATGTTTCGCCGGGCAACTGCTCCACCGCCCTAAAATTAGGGTGAGAAACCGGTGACGTGTTCATTTGAACACGTCAAGCCTTTAGCCGTATTTCCGGCCGGGGAAGGGCCCGGGGGAGAACGCGAGGGCAGGGGACGATGGATGTCATGTGCCCACCTTACTCCCCGGCCTGGGACATCCGCGGTCCCACGGTCGAACGCGCGAGGTTTTGAACAGGAAGGTCGGGGAGAGCGGGAAGCTCGGATCGAGCCGGGGTTGAGCCCGAAGCCAGGAAACCCTGAATCGGAACTGGGATTTCGACCCGCTCGCCGGGGCAGCGGCCCCCCCCTCCTGTCCATCCGCCGCCTCCTCCTGTCCATCCTGTCCAAGATCGAAGTCCTAACGACTCACATTCGATAATACCCCCGAAACCATTCCACGAACCGCTTCAACCCCTCTTCCAGCGGCACCTTCGGCGCAAAACCGAACGCGCTTTGCACGCGGGTGAGATCGGCGCAGGTCTCCAGCATGTCACCCGGCTGCGGCGGCGCCAGTTCCGTGATCGCCGGTCGGCCGAGCAGTTGCTCCAGCATCTTCACGAAAAGGAGGGTCTCCACCGGGCGGTTGTGCCCGAGGTTGAAGATCCGCGGCGCGCCCGGCGATACCGCCAACGACGGGATCAAGCCCGCCGCCCGGGTCGCGGCCGTCGCTTCATTGACCCGGGCGTGCGACGCCGGCGGGTAGAGGAGAATCTTCACGACTCCGTCCACGATATCGTCCACGTAGGTGAAATCGCGCAGGTTGCGCCCCTGGTTGAACAACGTCAGCGGCCGGCCTTCGCAAATCGCGCGCGCAAAGAGCGTCGGGGCCATGTCGGGCCGGCCCCATGGTCCGTAGACCGTGAAAAATCGCAGCCCGGTGAGGTGCAGCCCGTGATTCAGCCCGTAGCTGTACGCCATGAGCTCATTCGCCTTCTTCGTGGCGCCGTAATACGAGATCGGCTGGTCCGTATTGTCGTCCTCGCGAAAAGGGGACTTCGCCCCCGCGCCGTATACGCTGCTGCTCGAGGCGTAAACCAGGTGCTTCGGCGGCGTCCGGCGGCAGGCCTCGAGCACGCTCGCGAATCCATCGAGGTTGGAACGCGTGTAGGCGGCCGGATGCTCCATGCTGTAACGCACGCCCGGTTGGGCTCCGAGATGGACGACATAGTCAGGCCGGAAGTGCGCCATCAGCCCCGCAAACTTGTCGGCGTCGGCAAAATCCGCCTGCAGGAAACGAAAATTCTCCAGCGGCTCCAGCTCCGCCAGCCGCGCGCGTTTCAACCCCACGTCATAATAGTCACCAAGATTGTCCACGCCCAGCACCTCACAGCGCTTCGTCTCCGCGAGCCGGCGCGCGACGTTTTGGCCGATGAAGCCGGCAGCGCCGGTCACGAGGACTTTCATCAGGCGCGTGATAGCTTTTCGCCGCGCAAAAAGCTAGGTCAGGTTTTTCGCGGACTCCGCCGTAAAAAAACCCAAGACGGTGCTTGATTGCCGAAAACGCAGGCCTTTACCTTGCGCCGTTTCTGCCCGCGCCTACCGTCACCTATGAACATCAAGGCCTATCTCAAACCGCAATGTGGCTGGTCCAACGGCGTCCGCGCGATCCTGCGCAAGCACAGCCTGCCGTTTGAGGACATCGACATCATCAACAACCGCGCCAACTACGCGGAAATGGTGCAAAAGTCCGGCCAGCCCCTCTCGCCCTGCGTCGAAGTCGACGGCGTGATGCTGGCGGACGTGTCCGGCGAAGAGGTCGAGAACTACCTTTTGAGCAACGACCTGGTCAAATCGACCGAGGTGGCGGCAGATGCGCCGACCAATGCGGGCTGCTCCGACGAGGAGCATGCGAAAATGGCCACGAAAACCATCCGCTTCTTCTGACGACGCTGAGAGCTCACCCCTAATCACACATTCCGGGCCGCTCTCGCACCAGACGAGACCGGCCCTTTTTTTCGACCTCACCGACTCCCTCGCCCAGTGGCCTAGAACCGGCTTATCCATCGACCACCCAGTGAACATCCCGCGGACTCCTGACCTCCCGAGCACCCTTGTCGCCAGCCCGGCTCCCCGCCGGAACCTCGGCCTGCCGCCGAAACAGGGCATGTACGATCCCGCGTTCGAGCACGAGGCCTGCGGCGTGGGCTTCGTCGTCGATATGCACGGCCGGAAGTCGCACAAGATCGTCGCCGACGCTCTCCAGGTCCTGCGTAACCTGGACCACCGCGGCGCCTCGGGAGCCGAGGTGAACACCGGCGACGGCGCCGGCATCCTCATTCAGATGCCGCACAAGTTTCTCGCGGAAATGTGCAAGCCGCTGCGCTTCTCGCTGCCCGAGTTCGGCCAGTACGGCTGCGGCCTCGTCTATCTCCCGCGCAACGCGTCCGTCCGCCGCAAGATCGAGGAACGCTTCGAGCAGGTCGTGCAGTCCGAGGGCCTCATCTTCCTCGGCTGGCGCACCGTCAAGACCGTCAACTCAATGCTCGGCGACACCGCGAAGTCCGCGGAGCCGTTCATGCGCCAGGTGTTCATCGGCCGCCCCGCCGGGATGGCCGATGACATGGCCTTCGAGCGGAAGCTCTACGTCGTCCGCAAGCGCGGCTACTCCGAAATCCGCACCTCGACGCTGTCCGGCGCGGAGTACTGGTACATCGCCAGCCTCTCGTTCAAGACCCTCGTTTATAAGGGCATGCTCACGACCGATCAGGTCGACCAGTATTTCCCGGACCTGAAGCACCCGTCGATGGACTCCGCCCTCGCGCTGGTCCACTCGCGCTTCTCGACCAACACGTTCCCGAGCTGGGAACGAGCGCACCCTTACCGCTACCTCGCGCACAACGGCGAGATTAACACGCTGCGCGGAAACATGAACTGGATGCACGCCCGCCAGGCGCTGTTTGCCAGCGAAGTGTTCGGCGACGACATCAAGAAGATCCTCCCGATCATCAATCCGAACGGCTCGGACTCCTCGATGTTCGACAACACGCTGGAGCTGCTCGTCCTCGCCGGCCGCCCGCTCGCGCACGCGATGATGATGATGATCCCCGAGCCGTGGTCCAACCACGAGTCGATGGACGACGATCGCCGCGCGTTCTACCAGTATCACTCCTGCCTGATGGAGCCATGGGACGGCCCCGCCTCGATCGCGTTCACCGACGGCAAGCAGATGGGCGCGATCCTCGATCGCAACGGCCTGCGGCCCTCGCGCTTCTACGTCACCAAAGACGGACTCGTCGTCATGGCCTCCGAGGCCGGCGTGCTCGACATCCCTTCCGATCAGATCGTGCAGAAGGGCCGGCTCCAGCCAGGCCGCATGTTCCTCGTCGACACCGAGCAGGGCCGGATCATCGAGGACGAGGAGATCAAGCGCACGATGTCCAAGGCGCTGCCCTACCGGCAGTGGCTCAACGAGCACCTCGTGCATCTCGCCGATCTCCCCGAGGCCCCCAAGGTCGAGGGCCCGGATCATGAGACGCTGCTCCAGCGCCAGATCGCGTTCGGCTATACCTTCGAGGACGAGCGCGTCATCATCACCCCGATGGCCCGCGACGGCGTCGAGGCGATCGGCTCGATGGGCAACGACGCCGCGCTTGCGGTGCTCTCCAACAAGCCGCGCCTGCTCTACGACTATTTCAAGCAGCTCTTCGCCCAGGTCACGAATCCGCCGATCGACTCGATCCGCGAGGAGATCGTCATCGCCGCCGAGTCCCGCCTCGGTTCCGAGGGCAACCTCCTCCATCCCGAGCCTTCGGCCTGCCGCCGCGTCGAGCTCAAGTGGCCCGTCCTCACCAACGAGGAATTCGCGAAGATCCGCCGCACCAATCTCCCCGGGCTCAAGACCGGCGTCCTGCCCATCCTCTTCCGGGTCGCCCGCGGCGAGCGGGGCCTGGCCAAATCGATGGAGGAACTCTCCATCATCGCCCGCCGCATGATCGAGGAGGAGGAGATCAACGTCCTCATCCTCACCGACCGCGGCGTCACGCGGGACTACGCGCCCATTCCCGCGCTGCTCGCCGTCGCCGGTCTCCACCACTATCTGATCCGCGAGGGTCTGCGTACCAAGGTCTCGCTCGTGCTCGAAACCGGCGAGGCACGCGAACCCCATCACTTCGCGCTGCTCATCGGCTTCGGCGCCACGGCCATCAACCCCTACGTGGCGTTCGAGACCATCGACGACATGATCCGCGAGGGCCTCCTCACCGGCATCGATCACAAGAAGGCCTGCGCCAACTTCGTGAAGGCCGCCTCAAAGGGCGTGGTCAAGATCATGTCCAAGATGGGCATCTCCGCGATCCAGAGCTACCGCGGCGCCCAGGTGTTCGAGGCCCTCGGCCTCCGCCAGGATGTCATCGATCACTATTTCACCTGGACCCCCTCCCGCGTCGGCGGCATCGGCCTCGACGTCATCGCCCAGGAGGTCCTCCTGCGCCATCGTGCGGCCTATCCCGAGCGCGACGTCGACACGCACGTCCTGCCGGTCGGCGGACTTTACCAGTGGCGGGCCACCGGCGAGGCGCATCTTTTCACGCCGGAATCCGTGCACGCGCTGCAAAAGGCGGTCCGCACCAACTCCAAGGCGGCTTACCAACAGTACGCCAAGCTCGTCAACGACCAGTCGAAAAACCTCTGCACGCTGCGCAGCCTGCTCGACTTCAAGAGTGGCACCGAGGCGATTCCGATCGAGGAGGTCGAATCCATCGAGGCGATCATGAAGCGCTTCAAGACAGGCGCCATGTCCTATGGCTCGATCTCGAAGGAAGCCCACGAGACGCTCGCGATCGCGATGAACCGCATCGGCGGCAAGTCGAACACCGGCGAGGGCGGCGAGGACTCCGAGCGCTTCACCTGGACGAACGAAAAGGGCGACTCGAAGAACTCCGCGATCAAGCAGGTCGCCTCCGGCCGCTTCGGCGTCACGAGCGAATACCTCGTCAGCGCCAAGGAACTCCAATTCAAGATGGCCCAGGGCGCGAAGCCCGGCGAGGGCGGCCAGCTGCCCGGCTCCAAGGTCTATCCGTGGATCGCCAAGACCCGCGGCACCACCGCCGGCGTCGGTCTCATTTCGCCGCCGCCGCACCACGACATCTATTCGATCGAGGATCTCGCGGAGCTGATCCACGACCTCAAGAACGGCAACAAGGACGCGCGCATCTCCGTGAAACTCGTCTCCGAGGTCGGCGTCGGCACGATCGCCGCCGGCGTCGCCAAGGCCCACGCCGATGTCGTCCTCATCTCCGGTTACGACGGCGGCACCGGCGCCTCGCCCCAGACCTCCCTGCAGCACGCCGGCCTGCCGTGGGAACTCGGCCTCGCCGAAACCCACCAGACGCTCGTCCTCAACAATCTTCGCTCCCGCATCGCCGTCGAGACCGACGGCCAGCTCAAGACCGGCCGCGATGTCATCATCGCCGCGCTGCTCGGCGCCGAGGAATTCGGCTTCGCCACCGCGCCGCTCGTCGCCACGGGCTGCATCATGATGCGCGTCTGCCATCTCAACACCTGCCCCGCCGGGGTCGCCACGCAGGATCCACAGCTCCGCGCCCGGTTCGCCGGCCAGCCCGAGCATGTCGTGAACTTCATGCGCTTCATCGCCGGGGACATGCGCGAGACCATGGCGCAGCTCGGTTTCCGCACCATCGAGGAGATGGTCGGCCGCACCGATCGCCTCGAGGCCCACAAGGCCATCGATCACTGGAAGGCCAAGGGCCTCGATTTCTCGAACATCCTCTACCAGCCGGACGTCGGCCCCGAGATCGGCCGCTTCTGCTCGATGAAGCAGGATCACGGGATCGATCGCTCGATGGATGTCACCCAGCTTCTCGAACTCTGCCGGCCCGCGATCGAGCGCGGCGAGAAGGTCATCGCCGACCTGCCGATTCGGAACGTGCACCGCGTGGTCGGCACGATCACGAGCGGCGAGATCACGAAGAAGCACGGCGCGAAGGGCCTGCCCGAGGACACGATCAAGTTGAAGTTCACCGGTTCCGCCGGCCAGAGCTTCGGCGCCTTCGTCACCCGCGGCATGACGCTCACCATCGAGGGCGACGCCAACGACTACTTCGGCAAGGGACTCTCCGGCGGCAAGCTGGTGATCTATCCCGCGGCCAACGCGACCTTCAAGGCCGAGGAGAACATGATCATCGGCAACGTCGCCCTCTACGGCGCGAGCGCCGGCGAGGTCTACATCCGGGGCATGGCGGGCGAGCGTTTCGCGGTCCGCAATTCCGGCGTCACCGCCGTCGTCGAGGCGATCGGTGACAACGGCTGCGAATACATGACCGGCGGCAACGTCGTCGTGATCGGCCGCGCCGGCCGCAACTTCGGCGCCGGCATGTCTGGCGGCGTCGGCTACGTGCTCGACGAGGTCGGTGACTTCCCGCAGCGCGTCAACGCGCAGATGGTCGGCGTCGAGAAGGTCGAGGAGAAGAAGGAAATCGCCGCGCTGCGCGCGATGATCCAGAAGCACTTCGACTACACGAAGAGCGAGAAGGCGAAGGCCGTGCTCGCGAACTGGGACCAGATGCTGCCGAAGTTCGTCAAGGTCATGCCCAAGGATTACAAGCGCATGCTTGCCTGCATCGAGCGCGCCCAGGCCCAGGGCCTCACCGGCGACGAGGCCATCATGGCCGCCTTCGAGGAAAACGCGCGGGACTTGAGCCGCGTCGGCGGCAACTAAGACCACTGATTCTTGAACCACTAATCTTCACTAATGGCTCACTAACCCCAGGCATTGAACGCCGGACGCTCCGTTCCGCGATTAGTGCCCATTAGTGTTCATTAGTGGTTAACTCCCCTCCGACTTCACATGGGTAAGCCAACAGGATTCATCGAGTATCTCCGCGAACTTCCGGTCGATCGCACCCCCGCCACGCGCGTGGGCGACTGGAAGGAGTTCCATCACCACATGGAGGAGAAGAAACTCCGGCAGCAGGGTGCGCGCTGCATGGATTGCGGGATTCCATTCTGCCACACCGGCAAGTTGATCGGCGGCATGGCCAGCGGCTGCCCGATTAACAACCTGATCCCGGAGTGGAACGATCTCGTTTATCGCGGCCTGTGGAAGGAAGCGCTCGATCGACTGCACAAGACGAATAACTTTCCCGAATTCACCGGCCGCGTCTGCCCCGCGCCGTGCGAAGGCTCGTGCGTCCTCGGCATCAATGCGCCGTCTGTCACGATCAAGAACATCGAGGCCTCGATCACGGATCGCGGTTGGGAAGAAGGCTGGGTCGTGCCGGACGCGCCCAAGGTTCGCACCGGCAAGAAAATCGCTGTGATCGGTTCCGGCCCCGCGGGTCTCTCCGCGGCCGCGCAGCTCAATCGCGCGGGCCACACCGTCACGGTCTTCGAACGCGCGGATCGCCCAGGCGGCCTGCTCATGTACGGCATCCCGAACATGAAACTCGATAAGCAGGAAGTCGTGCTCCGCCGGATCAAGCTGATGGAGGCCGAGGGCATCAAATTCATCTGCAACGCCAACGTCGGCGACAACGTCGAGCCGCAGATTTTCCTCAACGAATACGACGCGACCGTCATCTGCACCGGCGCCACGCACCCGCGCGATCTCCCGATCGAAGGCCGCAATTTGAAGGGCGTGCACTTCGCGATGGAGTTCCTCACCGCGAATACCAAGGCCGTGCTCAACGGCGGCGCGGAGCACTGTCCGATTCACGCCAAGGGCAGGGACGTCGTCGTCATCGGCGGTGGCGACACCGGCACGGACTGCGTCGGCACCTCGATGCGGCATGGCTGCAAGAGCCTGCTGCAGATCGAAATTCTCCCGAAGCCGCCGCTCGAGCGGACCGCGGACAACCCGTGGCCGGAGTGGCCGAAGACCTACAAGATGGATTACGGTCAGGAGGAGGCCGCGGCGAAGTTCGGCGAAGACCCGCGCATTTATGTGACGACGGTGAAGAAGTTCATCGGCGACGCGCAGGGCAACGTGAAGGAACTCGTGACGGTCGAAATCAAGTGGGAGAAAAACGACAAGGGTCAGTTCATCCCGAAGGAGCAGCCCGGCACGGAGAAGACCCGCCCGGCGCAGCTCGTGTTGCTGGCGATGGGATTCCTCGGGCCGGAACAGCCGCTGCTGAAGGAAATCGGACTCGAGACCGACGCGCGTTCGAACGTGAAGGCCGAGCACGAGAAGTACACGACCAGCCTCAAGGGTGTCTTTGCCGCCGGCGACTGCCGCCGCGGCCAGAGCCTCGTCGTCTGGGCGATCAACGAAGGCCGCGGCGCCGCTCGTGAGTGCGATCGCTACCTGATGGGGTATACCGATCTGCCGTAAGGGCGGGTTCGGATTTGGAACACAGAGGGCGCAGAGGTGAAGGGCGGGGCACGACGTCCGAGTGGCACGGGTCTCCCGACCCGTGAAACCCGTTCGGTCATCCCATCGGAATTCATGGGTCAGGAGACCCATGCCACGGGAAGGGCTCGCTCTGCCCTTGGCTCGACTTCTGTGAGAAGGATTGGGCGCCTGGATTAAAGCGACGCTCGATGCCGACGAGAAGCTCCAGTCCCTCGCCCATCTCACCCCGGGTCGTTTCCTGGCTTCCTGGCTTCAGGCTCAATCTGCTCCGGCTCCAGGAATTCGGATCCCCAGCGTCCACTCATCCCAGCGAAGCGTCATTCGCCCAACCGCGCCAGAGCACTTCGAATCTCTTCCGCGAACTCGTCCGCCGTATTGAGCGGCAACTCCGGATTGGCGATGGGCCGGATCGCGGGATCCTCCGGCGACCAATCGATCGCGCCGTAACGCGCCGGTTCGGTCTGGCCGCGCAGAATGCACTCGTACGCGTCGCCCCCATTATAATGCCAGAACTCGTAGGGATATTCGAAGAAGCCGTGCCTCCGCATGATCGCGGTGATGTCGTCGCGGTTGCGCCGGGCAGCCGGTGACACAAACGGCGAAGCCATCGGCGTGAGCTCCGACATTTCCAAGTACGGCCCGCCGCGATCGATCTCCTGGCCGTTGTCGAGGCGGTGGACCGAGATGTCGATCGCACTGCCGGACATGTGCGTGCCGATCTTAGGCATGAGCGCGACGAGCGTCATGCTGCGCCGGAGGAAAAACTCGGGGGTGGGCTTCCCGCCCTTCAGTTCCCACCTCACGCTGCGAAGGATCGCATCAAACACCGCGGGCTGCCGGCCGACGTGCTTCTGCATCTGCCGGGTGCGGAACCCGTCCTCGACCTTCATCACCCAGCCCCGCCGGTTCATCTCCGCCCCGGCCCCGAGGAATCCCTCGATCTGGCCGGCCCGCAGATAGTACAGCCGCGGCAGACCGAGCGCATGCTTCGCTGCGGAAAAATCGATCCGCACTCCCGCCGCGCGCGCCGCCGGCTCGAGCGCCACCATCGGCTCGCCGCACTCCTGCACGGGATAACTCAGCACCCGATGCATGAAGTCATGGGCCAGCTCGAGCTGTTCGGTCCAGTAAGCGCGGCGTTGGTCCTGATCGGTGGCCATGGGAATAAAAAGCCCGCCCACCCTGCGACCGGGGCCCAAATGCGGCCAGTGGAAAACACCGCCGATCTTGACCGCGGATTTCCTAGCGCGGCGGAGCCGCAACCAAAGGGGAGGGCCAAGCTCCGTCGAGGCCGCTCGTGGGGCGTTCAAGAACCGGCCTCGACGGAGCTCGGCCCTCCAAAGAATCCTCCTGGAATTGAGTGATTCGAGAATACAGCAGTGCAACTGGCGCGGATGACGGACCGACGGACAGGGTGAGCCAAACATCCCGCTGTTCACACCGCGGACTACCTTGGCTGGAATAGCCCTGCGCGTGAGCGCAGGGTTTGGCGCCGCCAAACCCTGGGTGATTTTTCGCGGAGCTAAAAATCGAGAATCGAAAATCCAAAATTCTCCGCTCACCGTTCGCCCAACCCCTTTCCCTCCTCCCCGCCATGCCCCTGACTCCCTCCCGTCGCGATTTCCTGAAGTCTGTTTCCACCGGCGGCGTCGCCGCCCTGGCTCTCGGTCTGGGCAGCACCGGCGCGGCCGCCGCCCTGCCGCCGCCCCGGCGCGGCAAGAGCGTCATGGGCCTGCGCGTGCCGAAGCTCGACGTCGTGCGCTGTGGCGTGATCGGACTCGGCGCGCGCGGGCTGCCGACGCTGCGCGAGCTCATGCTGCTCGAGGGCTGCGAGGTGAAGGCGATCTCTGACATTCATGCGCCGTCGCTGCAGGCCGGGTCCGCCGAGGTGCTCAAGCGCGGCCGGGCGGGGGTCAAGACCTTCGGCGAGAATGCCGAATCGTATTTGAAGATGCTCGAGATGCCGGATCTCGACGCCGTGTTCATCTGCACGCCCTGGCGCGATCACGTGCCGATGGCCGTCGCGGCGATGCGCGCGGGCAAGCACACGTTCATCGAGGTGCCGGCAGCGGTGACGCTTGAGGAATGCTGGCAGCTCGTGGACACGGCCGAGGAAACGCAGCGCCACTGCATGATGATGGAGAACGTCTGCTACGGCCGCGACGAGCTGATGCTGCTGCGGATGTGCCGCGAGGGCGTCTTCGGCGAACTGCTGCACGGGGAGGGGGCCTACATCCACGATCTGCGCGATCAGATGAAGCACCTCGATCATGGCACCGGGAGCTGGCGCACGACCGAACACGCACTGCGCAACGGCAACAGCGCCCCGAAGCACGGCCTCGGCCCAGTCGCGCAGTACATGAGCATCAACCGCGGCGACCGTTTCTCGCGGCTCGTGTCGTTCAGCAGCCCGTCACTCGGCATGCCCGAGTATGCCGAGCGCAATTTTCCCGCCGGTCACCCGCGGCGCACCGCGAAGTACATCTGCGGCGACATGAACACC
>CAINHV010000460.1 GCA_903848965.1 uncultured Opitutia bacterium
CCATAAAATTCGAGAACACGATGCCGTAGGTTATCGCCGGATCATAGAGCGTCGAACCGTTGGCATAGGCAATAGGTTCCATCAGCAGTCGCTTCACATCGTCGCGACCCGGGAAAAACCGTTCCAGCATCTCGCCGGTGGTCTCGGGGTTGTTGTCGTAGAAATTCATCCCCCGGAGGTACTCGTAGAACCGCTCCACCTGCGCCCGATCGAGCCGGAACGTCTCAACCAGCACGCGGGTGTAGTCCTCGCGGGTGAACGTCGTCCAGACGTCCATCTGCGGATTGACGAAGCGGATGTCCTTTAGCGGCACGATCGCGTCGGCGATCTCTTTCGTCCAGTATTTCCGGCACGACTTGATCATCCCGATCGGGAAACCGTGCAGCGAGATATCGAAGATGTGGCCGCCCTTGCGGGTGAACCAGGTGGCGAGGCCGCCGAACTGATAGTGATGCTCCACCAGCAGCACGCGATGGCCGGCCTTGGCCAGCACGTTGGCGCCGGTCAGTCCGCCGAGTCCGCTGCCGATGACGATGACATCATACTCGTCCGCGACGCCCTTGAGCCAGTCGTAAGCCATGAAAGGTTTAACGTGCCGTCCTGCCTGCCGGACGCGGGCTCAGAGCTTGAGGGCGCGAAGATACTTTAGGCTGTCCGGGATGCACTGCAGCGGCGTCGGCGTCTCATCCTCGATGAAGTAATGCTGCACGCCGATGGCCTGGGAGGCGCGCAGGACCTCGGGCCAGTTAATCTGGCCGGTGCCGATGGTGACATTGTCGATCGGGGGTGCGCTGCCGGTGGACAGCCCGGTGACGGCGCCCTTCCGGATATCCTTCACATGGAGGAGCGCCCAGCGATCGGAGTATTTGGCCAGCAGTTTTGCGGGATCCTGCCCGGCATGAAAGACCCAGAAGACATCCATTTCGAAACAGACGAGTTCGGGCTTGGTCTCGCGGGCGAGAACGTCGAAGGCGAGTTCGCCATTGGGGCCACCGGTTGGGGTGAACTCGAAGCCGTGCGGATGATAACCGAAGCGGATGCCCGCGGCGCGGCAGGCTTCGCCAAACGTGTTGAAATCGGCGGCAATGCGGCGGGCGTCGTCACCGGTGAAGCCCTTGGCATGCGGCAGGGACGGAATGATGAGGAACTTGGCGCCGAGGGCCTTCGCATCGCTGATGGCGGCGTGGATGTCCTTCTTCAGGGCATCATAACCCATGTGCGCGCTGACCGCGGTCAATCCGCGCGACCGCAACTCCGCGGCGAACTGGGTGACACTGAGGCCACCGGTTCCGGCCGTCTCCACTTCCTTGATGCCGTAGCCTCTGGCGAGATCTAGGGCGGCGGTGACGCTCTCCTTCGACTGGGCGCGGAGGCTCCAAAGTTGCAGGCCGAGGTGGTCCTTGAAGTCAGCCGGGGCGGCGGCGAACAAGGTTGATACCGCGAGGGGTAGAATGGCTAGGCACCGAAAGGGTCTCATGATGGAAGAACTTCGCCCGGCTACCCCCCGATTTGCAAGGGCTCAATGGGAGAGCAGGCAGGCCGGGCGGCCCGGTGCACGATCCGGCCAGGCTAAGTCTTCTGCAGGATATGATAGTTCGCCATCGAGATGCCGCTCAGCATGGCGCCCACGATCCCCAGAAATCCCTGATCCGTGCCGCACAGGTACACGTTCGGCAGCGCGGTTCGGCCCTGCCGGTTCTTGATCGGCGCACCATAGATCGCGCCCTGCAGATGCCCGGTGAACTTGGTGATGGTTCGCGGC
>CAINHV010000461.1 GCA_903848965.1 uncultured Opitutia bacterium
CCCGCGAAATCGTCATCGAAGCCACGCACGGGCTGCGCTTCCTTAACTGGCGCGAGCTTTACGCCTACCGCGACCTGCTGGGTCTCCTCGTCTGGCGCGATTTCGCCACGCGCTACAAGCAGACGATCCTGGGTCCCATCTGGCACGTGGCGCAGCCGGTGCTGACGACGGTGATCTTCACGGTGGTCTTCAGCCACATCGCCGAACTTCCGACCGACGGGCTGCCACCGACGCTCTTCTACATGTGCGGACTGCTGGCGTGGAATTATTTCTCGCAGACCTTCAACTCGACCTCCTCGACCCTCGTCGCCAACGCCGGGCTCTTCGGGAAGGTGTATTTTCCCCGACTGATCGTGCCGCTGTCCGGCGTGATTTCCAACGTTGTCTCTTTCCTGATTCAGCTCACGTCGTTCTTCGTGGTTCTGATCCTGTACCGGGCAAGCCATCCGGGCATGGCGGTGGGTCCCCGTTGGGAGGCAATTGTCTTGCTGCCGCTGGTGTTGCTGCAACTGGCCGCCTTCAGCCTTGGCGTCGGCCTGTGGCTCGCCGCCCTCACCGCGAAGTTCCGCGACTTCACGGTCCTGTCGGGCTTCATGATCCAGCTCTGGTTTTACCTCACGCCGATCATCCTGCCGCTGACCAAAGTGCCGGCGCAGTGGCACATCTACGTCGCGCTCAACCCGGTGACGATGCCGGTGGAATGCTTCCGTTACCTGCTCCTCGGCACGGGCTGGATCAACGTGCCGCTGCTGATGGTTTCGATCGCATCGACCATCGTCGCGCTGATCACGGGCATCTTGGTATTTCAGCGCGTGGAACGAACCTTCGTCGACACCGTATGAGCAAGCCGATCATCGAAGTCAGCGGGCTCTCAAAGAGCTACCGCCTCGGTGCGATCGGGGTGACCAGCCTGCGGGAGGAATTCGGTCGCTTTCGGGATCGGCTGCGAGGGCAGGTCGTCCACGACGAGAAGGAATTCTGGGCGTTGCGCGACGTGTCCTTCGACGTCCAACCCGGGGAAGTAGTCGGCGTCATCGGCCGCAACGGCGCTGGCAAATCCACCCTCCTTAAAATTCTCTCCCGGATTACCGAACCAACCGCCGGCAAGGTTACCCTTCGCGGCCGGGTCGCCTCGCTCCTCGAGGTTGGTACCGGCTTCCACCCCGAGCTGACCGGCCGGGAGAATGTTTATCTCAATGGCGCCATCCTCGGCATGACGCGCAAGGAAGTCCGGCGAAAATTCGACGAAATCGTCGCCTTTGCGGAAGTGGATCAGTTCATCGACACGCCGGTGAAGCGCTACTCGAGCGGCATGTATGTGCGGCTGGCCTTCGCCGTCGCGGCGCACCTTGAGCCGGAAATCCTGATCGTCGATGAGGTATTGGCCGTGGGGGACGCGCAGTTCCAAACGAAATGCATCGGGAAACTCGATGGCGCGGCGCAGCGCGGCGCCACGGTATTGTTCGTGAGCCACCAATTGGGGACCATCAATCGCCTGTGCTCTCGCTGCCTTTTGCTGTCCCACGGGAGCCTCGCCCTGAGCGCTTCCACCACCGAGGCCGTTGCCCAGTATTTGGACCTTGGCAACGTCACCAGCTCCATTGGCTTGAACAAACCGCTGCGGGCGAAGGACCATCCCTTCACGTTCCGGGGCGCGGAAATTATCGGACCCGAAGGAATTCCAACCGCGCACCTGTCGAACAGCCATGCCTTTCGCGTGCGTATCCACTACGAGTTGCACGCGCCAATGGAAAACTTGCGCGTCGGTTTTCGTCTTCAAACGTTTGATGGCACGACTGTGCTGAGCACCACCGACCTCGACGACGCCACTACATTGCTGCGTCAGCGTCCCGCCGGACGTTACACGAGCGAAGTCGAGTTTCCGGCTCATTTCCTCAACCAAGGTCGTTTCGCCATCTGGCTGGGAATCGACATCCCGATGCGTTGCGCCGTTCTCTCCGTGGAGCAGGCGGCTCAATTCGTAGTCGAGGGGGTCGAGGGCGCACTGAGCGGGGTGGCCGATCAGCGCCTCGGAGTGGTGGCGCCCCTGCTCCCCTGGCGCACCCTTCCTTCATCATTGTGATCCTGCCCTGTCCAATCTGCCGGCAAGAAAGGCATGCGCCCGTCACCGAATGGTTGCGTGGCTCCGCCTACCATCGATGCGCCAGCTGTGGTGTTGAATTCATCGAGCCCCGTCCCGGTACGGCGCCAGTCTTTCCGGATTATTCTGCGCATGCCGCCCGGGTGCTCGAGCAGGCGAATGATCGTTGGACGATGCTCAATGCCGAGCAGCCGAGCGAATATTATGCCCGCCAGTGGGCACGGACCCATCTGCCGGCGGGAGCGGTCACACTTGAGCTGTATGCCGAAACCGGCCGTCTAGCTTGGTGGCTCAGACGAGCGGGGTTTCAGGTCCAGGCCGCCGATCCCGTTGCTACCCATGCGGCGGTGCTTCGCGATTACGGATTCACCGTCGCGCAGGGCCAACTAGACGATATTCCGGTGGAATGGCCCGCCCCGGCTGCCATCTTCGTGCTGGAAAGCATTGTCCGTGTGCTCGACCCGCGTGGGTTGATCGAAGGAGTGCGTGACCGCTGGCCGACCGCCGCGGTTTTCATCACCGCGCCAAGCGCACTTCGTTCCCTCAAGCTCCCGGGCTCCGAATCCCGTGGATACCTGCCACCTGACTTTGTCACCCGCTGGGATTCGAACGCCCTGCAGCGTTTGCTGGCCACCTGCGGGTACCGGGCACACGCCCGTCCCATCACGCCCGGACTCGTGAGCCGCCTTCCTCTCTCTCGCCCCAAGCGTCGTCTGATCAACCTTGCCCGGGCCATGCTTTTGCGGGCTAACG
>CAINHV010000462.1 GCA_903848965.1 uncultured Opitutia bacterium
CGCCGAGGGCACCCTGGCGGAACTGGCTGCGCGGACAGGTGAGCGCGACCTGGAGGAGATTTTTGTCCAGCTCGTCACCGCGGAGGCCGCCGGATGAACGCGCGTCACGTGCTCGTGATCTTCGGCAAGGAACTGAAGGACGCGCTGCGCGACCGCCGCACGCTCCTGTCCACGCTGATCATTCCGATGCTCGTCATTCCGCTGCTGAGCTTCGGCACGCTCGGCTTGGGGGCGAGCCTCGTGGCCCGGGCGCGGGAGCAGAAGCCCGTGGTGATGATTGTCGGGGGTAACGATGCGCCGCAGGTGAGCGCTGCGCTCGCGAAAACGGAACGCTTCACCGTCGTGCCGGCGCGGGAGAACTACGAGCAGCTCATCGTCGACAAGCAGATCGGCGCGGCGCTCCTGTTGCCGCACGATTTCGCCGGCGCGCTGCGACGCGGGGATGTGCCGCGCGCTTCCATTCTCCATTACGAAGGCGAACTGCGATCGGGCATGGCGGCAGAGGAGCTCGATCGGTTTCTGCGCGAGTTTCGCGAACAGCAGATCGCGGCCACGCTGGCGGCGAGTGGGTTGCCGGCGCGGACCATGCGACCGTTCGAGCTCGCCCGCCGGAATGTCGCTCCCCCGGAAAAGGTGGGGGGCAATCTGTTCGGCGGCTTCGTGCCCTACCTGATCATCATCCTCTGCTTTACCGGTGCCATGTATCCGGCCATCGACGTCACCGCCGGCGAGAAGGAGCGGGGCACGATGGAGACGCTGCTCTGCAGTCCGGTGTCCCGGCGGGAGATCGTCCTCGGCAAGTTTCTCCTCGTGCTGACGGGCTCGCTGAGCGCGATGGCGATGTCGCTGGCCTCGATGGTGGTCACCGCCCTCGCCACGGGAGCACTGATGCTCGGGGATGGCGGGGTGGAGGGCCTCGCCGCGACCCGGGTGGGTTCGGGTTACGTGCCACTGATCGATCCGTTCGGGCTGCTCGGGGTCCTCTGCATGGTGCTGCCCGTGGCGGTTTTGTTCTCGGCGCTGGAGTTTGCCATCGCGCTCTTTGCCCGGAGCACCAAGGAGGCGCAGAGCTACCTCGGCCCGCTGATGCTGGTGGTCCTCCTGCCGGCGATCGTCGGCATGCTGCCCGGGATCGATTTGAATGCGACGCTCGCGTTCGTCCCGCTGCTCAATCTCTCGCTCGCCTGCAAGGAGATGCTCTCCGGCATCTGGCATTGGGGATACCTCGCGATCATTTTCGGATCGACCTGTCTCTACGCCGGGCTGGCGCTGGCGCTGGCCGTGCGGATGTTCAATCGCGAGGATGTGATCTTCCGGACGTAAAATTTTCCCGAAGCCGTCCGCCCGGCGGTAAAGCGGGTGTAAATGCCGGGCCGACCTATGGTGCGGTTCCGACAAAAGGGATACGGTAGGGCCAACGGCACTACCATGAACTCCCCTATTACCTTCCCTCCGCCCGCGCCCGTTCTGAAGCTCGCCCGTCCCTCAGCTGAGAAGTGGGCGGCGACGCTGGCCGAGGAGCGGCGGCGATTGCAGGAAGACCACGATGCCCTCCGCGACCGCGAGGCCAACCTGCGGGACTACGAGGCCCGGTTGCGGGATTTGCAGGCCGAGATCGAGGCGAGCTGGCCCGGGATGATGCCACCCAGCGCGTCGTCTGCCACCATGCCGGTCGGATTTCCGACGCCACGGCCCTCGAGCCGGACACCCTTCACCGAGGACCCGGCCTGGCACTAGGCGTGGGAAAAATTACATCGCGCGCGGGAGCTCATGGAAGTCGAGCAGGCTCACTTGCGCGACGAGCGGATTGTGTTCCACGACCAGAACGAGGAAATGAAGCGCCGCGAGTTTCTCGTGGCGGGCCGGGAGGTGCAGGTGGCCGAACGCGAAGCCCTCGTGGCCGCCGCCGAGCCGAGGGCCTGCGAACACCCGATGTCGGCCATGACCCGGCTCACGACCGCGCCGTTCAAGATGGCGAGATCCGTCTTCCGCGGAAAGCACTGAGGGGAAAATTTCCGCTTGCTGCGCGCGGGGTGCCTGCTCATCAGAAGCGGCCAATGAATTGTTCCGTGCAGCTCCGTGCTTCCACCTCCGTCGTCATGATGGCGGGTAAACGCGCACGCTGGCACGGGTCGGCTTGGCGACGATGGTCCGGCGCAATCCTTGCGCCTCGCGGTTGAAAATACCGCCTGAAACCACCGCCAAGCCCGACTCATCCGAGTCGGGCTTTTTTATTTTATATCCCCGAACCCAGTTCTCCGATGCCCACACTCTCCCTTTCTCCCTCTCCGACACCACAACTCGAACTGCCGGCGGTGGCCTTCTTCGGCCGCTCGCTCGCCGAATACACGCGGGCCTTCGCCCTCGATCTCACGGCGCTGCGCGGCCGCGACGTGCTGGATGTGGCGTCCGGACTGGCTTCGTTCGTGGCGGAAGCGTGTGCCCGGCGCATCGCGGCCGTGGGCGTGGATCCCCTCTACGGTGCGACCGCGGCCGGACTCGAGGAACAGGTTGAACGGGACTACGTCCGGATGTTCGCGCAGATTCGCGCGAAGCCCTCGCTTTTCCGGTTGCGGGCGGCGGGCTTTCGCTCGTTTGCCGCCGCCGAGGAGGAACGACGCGCGGCGGCGAGGCGGTTCCTCGATGACTATGCCGTGCATCGGTTGTATGGACGGTATGTCGGCGGCGCGCTGCCCCAGCTCCCCTTCTTCGACGGGACCTTCGATCTCGTGCTCTGCGCGCACCTCCTGTTCGTCTGCGCGCGGCAGTTCGACTTCGACTGGCACCTGGCGGCCTGCCGTGAACTCGCACGGGTGAGCGCGGGCGAAGTTCGGATCCATCCGGTCGTCGGCCTCGACGGACGCCCGTATTCCGCCCTGGCCAGGCTGCGGCGCTTGCTGCGCACGGGCGGCATCGCGAGTGAGTTGGTCACCACCGGCTACGAATTCTTTGCCGGCAGCGGCTCGATGCTCGTGCTGCGGAAGGGACCCTCATGAGCGGCGACGGCCGCCCGGCTCGCACTCTGGCGCCACCCGAGGACGCAGTCATCTTCACCTCCACGCGTACGGAGGGTGACCGCGGCTATGCGGCCAGGGCCGCGCGCAGGTAGGAGATGGGATCGTGCGACGACGGCGTTCTTGGGATCGAAAGCGCGCGCGCTGCCGCCGGACTCGGCATCACGGTGAGCTGCTGGCGCGACGAGGCGTCGAACCCCGCGTGGAAGCGCGACGCGGAGCATCAGCCCGCCCAGCCGGCGGGCCGGGAAACGTGGTATGGCCAATACGAGGTCCGCATCGCGAAGGTGGAGCGGGCCTATGGCGGACCGGAGACTCCGGCGGGATCCTGACGCGGTTGCTTGCTCCATCGGCCGGGCGGCGTTGAGCCGGAACCATTCAGTTCAACCACAAATGGACACGGATGAACACGAATGGCGGCAGCTGTCCGGATCCCGTTAACCAAACAGCGGAGCCGAAATCCAAAGCCTGCGCCGGCTGAGCGCCTCTGGATTTGTGTCCATTGGTGTCCATCTGTGGTTGTCTGACTGCATTGTTCCGGGTTGAGGTGGTCGGATGTCCGGTCCCGTTTTTCCCCAGCACATCATCGCGCGGAAGCGTGACGGCCACATCCTGACGGACGCGGAGATCGCCTCCTTTGTCCGCGGGGCGACCGATGGTTCCTGGGCGGACTACCAGCTCAGCGCGATGCTGATGGCGATTTTTCTCCGGGGCATGACGCCGGCGGAGACTGCCACTTACACCGCTGCGATGATGCGATCGGGAATCGTCGCCGATCTCGGCAGCGTGAAATTGCCGAAGGTGGACAAGCACTCCACGGGCGGGGTGGGCGACAAGGTTTCGTTGCATCTGGCTCCCATGGTTGCTGCCTGCGGGGTGGCGGTGCCGATGATCAGCGGTCGTGGTCTCGGCCACAGCGGCGGCACCCTCGACAAACTGGAAGCGATTCCGGGCTTCCGGGTGAGTCTTTCGCTCGAGGAATATCGGGCGCAGGTGGAGCGACTGGGATTGTGCCTGATCGGGCAAACGGCGGAACTCGCGCCGGCGGATCGAAAATTGTATGCGCTGCGGGATGTCACGGCGACGGTCGAGTGCATTCCCCTGATTTGCGGCAGCATCCTCGCGAAGAAACTCGCCGAGGGCATCGACGTGCTGGTGCTCGATGTGAAATTCGGTCGCGGCGCCTTCATGAAGGAGAAGGCGAAGGCACGCGAACTCGCGCAGGCCCTCGTCGCGGTGGCGACGACCATGGGCAAGCCCACGCGGGCGCTGCTCACGGCCATGGAGGAACCGCTGGGTCGGGCCGTGGGCAATGCCCTGGAAGTTGCCGAATCGATCGCGTGCCTGAAGGGTCGGGGTCCGGCGGATACAATGGCAGTGACCTTCGCGCTGGGTGAACAGATGCTGCTGCTGGCCGGGGTGGCGACGACGGCGGCGGAGGCGCGCCGGCAGTTGGAGCAAAGCCTCTCCACCGGCGCCGCCTTGAGTAAATTCCGGGCGATGGTGACGGCCCAAGGCGGTGACGCCCGGGTCGTCGACGACCCAGCACTTCTGCCGCAGGCGACGATCCGGCTTTCCGTTCCGTCCTCGCGATCGGGATGGGTACAGGATGTGGATGCGATGCAGGTGGCGCTCGCGGCGCTGCGGCTTGGTGCCGGTCGCGCCCGGGCGGAGGACAAAGTGGATCCGGCCGTCGGGGTCGGAGCGCTGGTCAAAAGGGGCGAACGCATCGAGGCGGGTGCGGCTTGGGCCATCGTTCACGCGAACGATCAGCGTGCCGCACAGGAGGCCGTGGCGATGCTGACGAAGGCGATGGTCGTGGGCGATCAACCGCCGCCGGCGGTGGAGTTGATCGGCGAGCTGATCGGGGCGTGAGGTGCCGGCCCGCTGGGAGTTGTGGCCGCGAGCATGAGAGAACGGGTGAATACTCCGTCGTTCTTCGCGGCGCGCAGAATGACAAGATCGGCTCCTTTTCGAGTATTCACACGGTCTGGTGAGTGAGTGGACAATTCGCCACTCGCTCGCGCTCGCCGCCACACGACGTCGAAGGGCAACCTTTCATGTAACGTATTACGTTACAATCAACCCGCGCGCTGAGGATGAACTTTGGGCGGACGCAGCCCGCTCGGAGGCCTTCTAAAACGGCCCGGTTGGCAGCCACGAGCGCACCGCGGTCTGAGAGGCCCTTTTTTAGAACCCGTTCAGGCGTTTTCCATCTCGCCCAACTTGGTCACCGCGTCTTCCCACTCGGTCGTGGCGGCCGAGATCTGATCGACGATCGTGCTGAGTTCGCGATTCAGGTGATGGAATTTACCCTTGTCGGAATAGGTCTCCGGCGCCTCTAGCGCGTTGGTGATCTCCGACTGTTTCTTCTCCAGGTCTGCGACCTTCTTTTCCAACTGGCCGACGTGCTCGCGGAATTTCCGGAGTTCGTTCGGGCTCGATTTTCTCTGGCCGGCCACCTCGGGCGCGATCCGGACCGCCGCGGCGGCTTTCTTTTCCTGTTTGGGTCGCGCGTCGCTGAGATCCGCGGTGAGGGCTGCACGGGCGTCGCCGGCCTTGGATTTCTCGAGGTAGTAGTCGTAGTTCCCGGCGTAGGGCGTGAGCTTGCCGCTGTGCACGTGCAGGACGTTCGCGTCGAGCGTGCGGATGAAGTGCACGTCGTGGGAGATGAAGATCAAGGTGCCTTCGTAGGCCTTGAGGGCGCCGATCAGGGAATCGATCGACTGGATGTCCAGATGGGTTGTCGGCTCGTCCATCAACAGCAGGTTGGGCGGCTTGACGAGGATGCGGGCGAGGGCGAGGCGGGACTTCTCGCCGCCGGAAAGGACGGACACGGGCTTGTGCACGTCGTCCTTGCGGAAGAGGAAGGCGCCGAGGATGGCGCGGGCCTGCTGCTCCGTGAGCTGATTCTCGTTCGTGCGCAGCTCCATCACGTTTTCGAAAACCGTCGCGTCGGCGTGGAGGTTATCGAGCCGGTTCTGGGCGAAGTAGCCGGGAACAACATTGCTGCCGAGGTTGGAGGTGCCGCCCTGAATCGGGACGACGCCGGCGAGGATCTTCAGCAACGTGGACTTGCCGGCGCCGTTCGGCCCGACGAGGACGAGGCGCTGGCCGCGCTCCGCGGTAAAGTTGAGGTCGCGGTAGACGACATGTTCGCGGTAGGCCTGCCTGACGTGCTCGAGCTCGATGACCTTGAGCCCGGAGCGGGGCGGCTGGGGAAAGCGAAAATTGATCCGCTTCAGCTCTTCGGTCGGCTCCTCGACGGCGACCTCCTGGAGGCGCTCGATCTGCTTCTCCTTCGACTTGGCGCGCGACGCCATCGAGGCCTTGGCGCCGAAGCGATCCACGAACTTCTGCAAGTGCGCGATTTCGCGCTGCTGGTTCTTGAACGCGGCGGCCTGCTGCGATTTCCGCGCCTCCTTCTCTTGAAGGAAATTGTCGTAGTTGCCGTGGTAGTAATGGAGCCGGCCGCTGCGCAGCTCCAGCATGCCGGTGCAAAGGGCGTTTAGGAACGCGCGATCATGCGAGATGACGACGAGCCCGCCGGGATAGCGGCTCAGGTATTCCTGGAACCAGAGCAGCGCCTCGAGATCGAGATGGTTGGTCGGCTCGTCGAGTAGCAGCAGCGCGGGCTCGGCCACCAACAGGCGGGCGAGGTGGGCGCGCATCACCCAGCCGCCGGAGAACGTCTTGGCGATCTTCTCGGCGTCGCCTTCCTTGAATCCGAGGCCGGCAAGGATCTTCTTGGCCCGCGGCTCGAGGGTGTAGTCGATGTCGTAGTTGTCCTCGTCCGGCTCGAGCTTCTTCCCGCTGGTCGCGATGTGGAGGATGGTTTCCTCGCCGGCCGGCGCGCTTTCCTGCGGCAGGAAACCAAAGTCGGCGCCGCGTTCCCATTCGATCGTGCCACTGTCCGGCTTCTCCTCGCCGAGGATCAGGTTGAACAACGTGGATTTGCCGGCGCCATTCGGCCCGACGAGGCCCAGCCGATCGGTGCGCGCGATGAAGAGAGACACCTCGGCGAAAAGTTCGCGGGTGCCATAGGACTTGGAGATATCGGCGATGGTGAGCATCGGAACCGGACACCACACCGATTGCCCGGCCCTGCGTCAACCGTGCGCTGCACGAAAGGAAGGCTGGAAAACCGTGAAGCAGGTCCTGGCCGCGGCCGGTTTGTAACGTAATGCGTTACAAACCGGCTAAGGTTCGGCGCGAGGTGGCACAGCGCGACGCAGCCGCAACCTGAAGGGGGAAGTAGCATTTAACAGGAAGGCCGGGAAGGTCGGGAAGCTAAGACAGTCCTTTCCGAACTTCCCGGCCTTCCTGTTCCAGTCCTCTGAAATCCTGGCGCCGGACGGTGGTTCGGAAATCCAGCAGCACAAGGGCTTGGGGCGGCAGCCCTGCCCGGCCTCACCGGGCGACGGCGAGGGCGGCGCACCCTGCGACGGCGACGATGCCGCCGATGATGGCGCGACGGGTGGGTCGGTCGCCTTCGAGGCGATAGGCGATCGGGATCGCCAGCAGCGGCGCTGTGGCCGCGATGGGCAGGACGATTCCGCCCGGCGTGGTCGCGAGGGCCCATTGGTAGCAACCCACACCCAGCACCGGTCCCGCGAGCCCGTTGGCGAGCAGCCATGCCCAATGGGGGCGCTTCACCTTCGGTGTCACTGGAGAGGATCGCCGCGGCAGCCGTCCGATCAGTCGCAGGGCCAGAAACCAGAGCACGGTGAACACCAGGCCGGCGAAGATCCGCTGGTAGGCGGCAGTGAGGCCGAAGGTGGCATTGGACGTGGCCTCGCCGGCGGCGGAGGCGACCATGACGCCCTTGCGGCTCACCAAGGCGCCGAATCCCTGTGCGCAGGCGGCCACCAGGCCGAAGAGAAAGCCGATGGGCCGCACCCGCACCCGCGGTGGATTGGCCTTGCTCGGGGTGATCGCGAGGGCGACGCCGGCCAGGATGATTAAGCCCCAGAAAATTTGGGCGGCGGTCAACCGGGTGCCGAGCCACAGCCACTCACCGAGGGCGGCCAGCGGCGCCGCGACGCACTGCGTGATGAGCACGGTTAGCCGCGACCCCAGCAGCGGCAGCGCCGCGTACACCCCGAGGTCGCCCAAGCCCATGCCGATGACTCCGCTCAACAGGAACCAGTTCAGGCTGGCGCTGGAGAACCCGTGCCCGATGGAGTGGGCGAACGCGCCCAGCAGCACCGTGGCCAGCGCCAACCGCCCAAGATTCGCCCAGACCGGACCGTTCGCCTGCAGGTTGCGGTTCGCGCAGGTGCCGTTCAGCGCGAAGAACCAAGCGGCGAGGAAGGCGGCCAGCATGGCGGGATTTGCCGACAATCGCGGATGCGGTGCAACGAGCTTCCCGCTGGAACCGGCGGGAGGCCGACAAATTGACCTGTCCCTATTACATGGATTTCGAGGTCGGCGGGAGGCTTGATCGCCATCCTATTCAGCCGTGGTTTTAGTAAATATATTGTTGTTTATTAGTTATTTATGTATATTAATAGCATATCCCGGCGTCATCTGCCGTCGGTCCGTGCTTTTGTGCTTCTTAGTGGCACGCGTCTCCCTCAAGTTTTAGGCATCATGAAAGCGAAACGGCGAACCCAGCGACCGGAGGACAGCAATGCGGCGCTCGCCAAGAAGAAGGGGGCGGTTTCGCAGTTTATCGCTCGGAATTACCGGCACTTCAATGCGGCTGCCTTGTTGGATGCGGCCAAGGGCTACGAAACCCACCTCGCCGCCGGCGGGAAGATGCTGGTAACCTTGGCCGGGGCCATGTCCACGGCTGAACTCGGAATCTCGCTGGCTGAGATGATCCGCCGCAACAAGGTTCACGCCATCGTCTGCACCGGTGCGAATCTCGAGGAAGACATCTTCAACCTGGTCGCGCACGACTACTACGAGCGGGTGCCGCACTATCGCCACCTCGGGACGGCCGATGAAAAGGCCCTGCTGGACCGGCACATGAACCGGGTCACTGACACCTGTATCCCCGAAATGGAGGCGATGCGCCGGATCGAAAAGGCGGTCCTGAAGGAGTGGATCGCGGCCGATCGGGCCGGCGAGCGTTATTTCCCGCACGAGTTCATGTACCAGCTCCTGCGCAGCGGTGCGCTGGAGAAGAGTTACCAAATTGATCCGAGGAATTCGTGGCTGCACGCCGCCTGCCAGAAGAACCTGCCGATCATCGTGCCGGGCTGGGAGGATGCGACGCTTGGCAACATGTACGCGGCCGCCGTGATCCGCGGCGACGTGAAGAACGTCCACACGGTGCGCACCGGTATCGAGTACATGACCTGGCTGGCGAACTATTATACGAAGGAGGCGAAGACGCTGCGGAACGGCGAGGGGTCGATCGGCTTTTTCCAGATCGGCGGCGGCATTGCCGGCGATTTCCCCATCTGCGTGGTGCCGATGTTGCATCAGGACCTGGAGCGCACGGGCGTTCCGCTGTGGGGCTATTTCTGCCAGATCAGCGACTCCACGACGAGTTACGGCAGCTATTCCGGCGCGGTGCCGAACGAGAAGATCACCTGGGGCAAGCTGGCGCCCTCGACTCCGAAGTTCGTGGTCGAAAGCGATGCCACGATTTGCGCCCCTCTGATTTTTGCCTGGGTGTTGGGCGAATAAGGGTTTTGCCCCGCCAAAGCCGCCGTCCATGTCCAACGCCCTCGCGCGCGAGAAGTCGCCCTATCTCCTGCAGCACGCCGAGAATCCGGTCCACTGGCTGCCCTGGGGCGAGGAGGCGTTTGGGCGCGCCCGCTCCGAGCACAAGCCAATCTTCCTGAGTATCGGCTATTCGACCTGTCATTGGTGCCATGTGATGGCGCACGAGTCGTTCGAGAACGAGAGCGTGGCCGCGGTTCTCAACGAGCACTTCATCCCGGTCAAGGTCGACCGCGAGGAGCGTCCTGACGTCGACAAGGTGTACATGGCCTACGTCCAGGCGATGACCGGCCACGGCGGCTGGCCGCTGAGCGCGTGGCTGACGCCTGAGCTCAAGCCGTTCTACGGCGGCACTTATTTTCCGCCGGAAGATCGGCATGGCCGCCCCGGTTTCACGAGCATCCTGCAGGCAATCGCGAAAGGCTGGCGCGCCGACCCCAGCAAGCTGGTGGCTGAGAGCGAACGGGTGATCGCCGTCCTGCGGGATTATCACGCGACGGGACGCCGGGGCCAGCCCGAGGAGGGGGCGCCGCCCGGGCCGGAGGCGTCTCTGCTCGAGGCGGCGAGCGGTGCCCTGGGCAAGGGATTCGAATATTTCTACGAGGCGTTCGATGCCGCCAACGGCGGCTTCGGCGGTGCGCCGAAGTTTCCGCGGGCCTCGAACCTGAGTTTCCTGTTTCGGGTCGCCGCCCTGCAGGGTCCGCAGAGCGAGATGGGTTCAGAGGCCATCCGGCTCGCCACAGCGACGCTGCGGGCGATGGCCCGCGGTGGACTTCACGATCACGTGGGCGGCGGTTACCATCGCTACTCCGTGGATGAGGCGTGGTTCGTCCCGCACTTCGAAAAGATGCTCTACGACCAGGCGCAGATCGCCATGAACTGCCTCGAGGCCAGGCAGGCGACCGGCGACGAACGCTTTGCCTGGATGGCGCGCGATATCTTCGACTACGTGCTGCGTGACCTGAGTTCGCCGGGCGGCGGATTTCATACCGCCGAGGATGCGGATTCCCCGGTGTCGGGCGCGGATGGGCACGGCCAGGCCGAGGGGGCGTTCTATGTCTGGACCAAGGCCGAGCTCGCGGTCGCGGCCGGCGACGATGCCGAGTTTCTTGGGCGGCATCTGGGAGTGGAGGACAACGGCAATGTGCCGGACCGGCTCGATCCTCAGGGCGAGTTCCACGGCCGGAACATCTTGGTGCAGCGCCATGGACTTGCGGACACGGCCCGGGCTGCCGGGTTGACGCCGGACGACGCGAACGACCGGCTGCTGCGCGGCCTCGCTGCCTTGCGAACGGTGCGGGCCGGTCGGCCGCGTCCGCTCCTCGACGACAAGATTCTCACCGCCAACAACGGGCTGATGATTTCGGCGCTGGCCCGGGCTCACCAGGTGATCGAGCTGCCGGAGTGCGTGGCGACGGGTGGGACGGCGCCCACGCCTTACCTCGAGGCCGCGATTGCGGCCGCGGACTTCCTGCACCGGGAACTCCATGACGCGGATTCGGGGCTGCTCTATCGCTCGTGGCGGGGTGGCCGTGGGAAGACCGAGGGATTTGCCGAGGATTACGCCTTTCTGATCCAGGGATTGCTGGACCTCTATGAAGCCTGCTTCGACCTGCGCTGGCTGCAGTGGGCCGTCGCGCTGCAGGCGAAGATGGACGAACGGTTCCTCGATGCCGATCGCGGGGGGTATTTCAACTCCGCGGCCGGCGATGCGAACATTCTGCTCCGGTTGAAAGAAGACTATGATGGGGCGGAACCGTCGCCGAGCAGCGTCGCCGCCCTGAACCTTTTGCGGCTCGGTGCGGTGTTCGATCGCGCCGAGGGGAGTGCCTCGCCGGCCGCAACCGGAGCCGAAACCTATCGGGAGCGTGGCCGGCGCTGCATCGAGGCTTTCCGCACCCAGTGGTCGGCGGCGCCGCAGGCGATGCCGCAATTGTTGTGTGCCTTCGAACTCGCGCTCGATTCTCCCCGGCACGTGGTGTTGGCGGGAGATCCGGCCTCGCGGGAGTTCCGCGCCGTCGCGGCCGTGCTGCACGAGGGGATCGGTCCCCGCCGAATCTTACTGGGCCTGGGCGATGGTGAAGGCCAGCGCTGGCTGGCCCAACGGGCGCCCTGGCTCGCCGGGATGAAGGCTCCGGCGGTCGGGGTCATGGCTTACGTCTGCGAGGAATTCACGTGTCGGGCTCCGGTGTCGTCGGCCGACGAGTTGCGCCGCGTGCTGGCCCAGTAGCAGAGAGGATCGCGGGCGCGATCTGGGGTCGGGTGGGTGTTTTTCTGCATTGCTCGCGGCAGCAGGCCTGAAATCACTTACTCGCTTTCGCGACCCATGAAAATTCTCGCCGTCGAAGACGATGCCGTGTCCTGCGCAGTACTGCGGCAGGCGCTGCGCCGTCTGGGCCATGAAACGGTGGAAGCCGCGGATGGCGAGGCGGCGTGGGAGTCACTCCAGATCGAGCCGTTTCGCGTGGTGGTCAGCGACTGGATGATGCCTCGGACCGACGGCCTCGAGTTGTGCCGGCGCATCCGCCAGCGGCCGGACGCCGAGTACATTTATTTCATCCTCCTGACGAGCCGCGACGCCACGGAGGAGAACCAGCGCGAGGCCGCCGACGCGGGCGTGGACGACTTTCTCACCAAGCCCCTCGACCTGCCGGAGCTCTGGACGCGGCTGCGCGTGGCGGAGCGTATCCTGCGTTACACGACGCAGGTCCGCCAGCTCGAGGAGATGCTTCCGATTTGTTCGTACTGCAAAAAAATCCGCGACGACAAAAACTACTGGCAGCAGATCGAGGGTTACATCAGCGAGCGCACCGGCAGCGACTTCAGCCATTCGGTGTGTCCTGACTGCTACCAGCGGGTCCTGGTGCCCGAGCTCGAGAAGCTGAAGGCCAGCCATCCGACCGTGACGCGGGTTCCTTTCTCCGGTGAACGAAAGCCTTAGAGCGCTCGAGGAGAAGATCGCCTACCTGGAGCGGCACGTGACCGAGCAGGACAAGGCGATGCTGGAGTTCAGCGATCAACTGACGCGGCTGCGCCGCGAGTTGAAAGGTCTGCGCGAGCGGTTGCCGACGGGCGGGGGCGGTCCCACCGACGAGGAACCCGCCGACGAGCGCCCGCCGCATTACTGAGCGGCGGGCTTGGAGCGGACTAGGAAATGCCCTAGCCATTCGGGCGTGGACGAGCCACGCCCCTACCAGCGTCTTCGTAGGGGCGTGCCTCGTGCACGCCCGGCGCAGACCAAAAAAGGCCCGGACGCCGGGAGGCGTCCGGGCCGGGAAGGTGAAAAGGTGCTCGGTCGCGGTTACTTCAACGGACGAACCTTGATGCTGCGAAAACGGACGGCGTTGCCATGCTCCTGCAGCA
>CAINHV010000463.1 GCA_903848965.1 uncultured Opitutia bacterium
CCCAAACGGTGAGCGAATACGACTCGTTTATACCGAAGCGCAGCGCGGCGTCGCTTGGGGTGACGGTGACGGTGACCCGCGAGATGGGCGCCAAGCCCGCGGGCGCGACACCAGCGGCAGCGCCGCAGGCTCGGGCTTGCAAACCATCGTCGGCACGCCCGCGGCCTTCAGGTTCTCGAAGGCGCGGCGGCACTTCGCCTCGTCGTTCGGCAGGTTCACGACGCCCGTGCCCGTGAGCGCGATGCCGGCCGCGCGCAACTTGTCCGCAATGCCCCGGCAGACGTCGGGCGTCGCCGTCTCCCAGTTGCAATGGGCGCGAAACAACGCGGCATTCGACAAGCGGAGCAGCTTCACCACCGCGATCGTGTCGTCGAGTGACAGCGTGCGGGTGGAGTAGCTGGTCAGGCCGAGGCGCAGCCCATGCTCCCAGCCGGATGCCGTTTTCGCGACATCCGTAGACTGCGCGGCGCTCGCACCGTGCAGCCGGAGGAGAGGCAGGGCAATGGCGCCAACCGCCAGAGTCTTCAAGGTTTCACGACGGGTCAGATTCACGGGGAGGAAGTAAGGCGGGTTGGGAAGTGGCATGGGTCTCCCGACCCATGAGAAGCACGCGGTTTTCGAATGAATTTCACGGGGCGGGAGACCCGTGCCACTCAACTTTCCGATCGATTACTCGAGCGTGTAGTAGGGCCCGAGTTCCTTGAGGATGACCTCGAGGAGCTTGTCGGCGTCAATCTCGCCGTTGTGCCGCCAGAGAATCTTGCCGCCGGGGGCAACGAGCACGGTGTGCGGCAGGGGGCCGGGCCATTCGGGATCGAGCACCTTCACGAGCTTGTCGGGGTCCGACTCGGTATAGAGAAAGTTCACCGCGGTCCGGCCTTCCTTCTTCAACGTCGCCGCGAGGGCGTCCGAGGGATGGGCGTACTGCTTCTCGAGGAATTTCTTCGCCTGCGGAAACATCTTCGGCTCGTCCATGCTGATCGTGATCAGTTCGAACTTCCGGGTGCTGAGGCGGCGGGAAAGATTCACCAGCTGGGGAAACTCGGCGACGCACGGGGCGCACCAGGTGGCCCAGACGTTGAAGAGGCGGAGCCGGTTCGAGTTGTTCTTCACCAGCTCGGCCACGCCCTGGGCATCGATGTTCTCGAGTCCCACCGGCGTCGCCTGCCACTTCGCATCGTACTCGGCGACGGCATCATGCTTGGTCTGCCATTTCGTGGCGCAGCCGAAGACCTTGGTCACTGGCACGCTGACGGGTTTGCCCGCCACCATCTCGGTGAGCGCGTCGCGGAGGCTGTGCTGCTTGACCGTCGAGATCGTTTCGTAACGCGAGTCATCGATCTGGCCCCAGTATTGCAGCCGGCGATCCTGGTCGAAAACGTACACATGCGGCGTGGCGAGGACGCCGTATTTCTTCGAGACCTCCTGCGTGTCACCGTCGTAGATGTACGGGAAGGGGAAATCCATGTCCTTTGCATACCGCTTCATGTCCTCGTAACTGTCCGTGTACTTGGTGTAACCGAGTTCATGGATGCCGAGGCCCGAATTGCTGTTCGGGTTGATGGCCACGACATCGACACCCTGGTTCTTGAACTCGCGCACCATGGGCAGCAGCCGGGTCTCGGCGGCGTGGGAGACCGGGCAGTGGTTCGACAGGAAGACCACCATCAGGATCGGAGCCTTGAAGTCGGCGAGCGTGTAGTGCTTGCCGTCGATCCCGAGCAGTTTGAAGTCGGGCGCCTTGTCGCCGATCTTCATCCGCGTGGCGTCGGACGGGAGCTGACTGTCGTAGTTCGTCCCCTTGGCCGAGGTCGAGGCCTTGGTGTAATCCTGGGCGAACGCGAAAGCGGTGAGCGCGACGGCGGCGAGGCCGGCCTGCGCGGAGCGAAGCAATTTTGAGTTCATGAGGGTAATTAGGAGTAACGGGGCCACCCCACATCCTGGCGTTCGTCCCGGGGATGGCCGGCCGGGACGGGGCGAGTCCGCCCACGCGGAAAGAAAATCAGGCCAGGGCTTTCAGCATGCCCCGGACGTAACCCATCGACTCAGCGAGACCGATGGCCGGGTTGCCCGCGACCTTTTCGTACTCGTAGGTC
>CAINHV010000464.1 GCA_903848965.1 uncultured Opitutia bacterium
ACCTTGCCGTACCTCACCGGCTTCGAACCGACGGATGGCTTCTCGCCCGGATCCTTGTCCGGGCAGGGCGGATGGTCGGCCACCGGGAATGTCACCATCGTGACCGATGCGGCATTTCGCGGGGCGCAGGGGGTGGTGATCGCGCCGAGCGTTCCGGTGGGCCTCGCGATTAGCAGCTTCGCCGCGGGAAGCGGAGGGGCCGTGGGTTTTGTCGATTTCTTCGCGCGGCCCGGAGTCGCCGGACTTTCGCCGGCCGAGTTTCTGCGAACGGCGGTCGGGGACGTCGGCTGGGTGCGCGCTGGCGATTTCGTCGAGGTGCAGGCTCGGCCCGGAGGTGACGCGCTCGCGGTCTGGCAGGGCACGGGGCATCGCGTCGCAGTGGGTGCCGAGGGCCAGAGCCAGTCGTGGATGCGTGTGACGCTCCGGGCGGACTTCGCGCGCCGCCGGTGGGACCTCTTCGTCGACGGGCGATTGCTCGTGGCCGACCTCGCGTTTGGGGAGAGCCAGGCGGCCACCTTCGACGCGGTGACGTTTCTCGGTGCCGCGTCCGGAGAATCTGCGTTCGACGATCTCTTTGTCGGGTTCGAAAACCCCCTGTTCGCTGACAACGATCGCGACGGCCTGGAGGATGCGCAGGAGATCGCGCTCGGCTTGAATCCGTCGCGGGATGATCGCGGTGACGATCCCGACGGCGACGGGCTGTCCAATTTGCGCGAGGTCATGGCCGGGAGCAGACCGTTCGATCCCGACTCCGATTCGGACGGCATGCCCGACGGCTGGGAGGTCCGCTACGGGCTGAACCCGCTGGCAAACGACGCGACCGGCGACCTGGTCGGCGACGGGATCACGAACCGCGAGAAGTTCCTGATCGGTCGCAATCCCACGGTGCGGGCGCTCCCCGACACCAACGATGCCACGCGACTACGCCTGTTCCGGCCCGGCCCGTCCGTGGCGTGGTGAGGAATTTACCATGAACCGCCTTCAACTTGTCGTCACCGCCTGGCTGGCCGCCATGGCTGGCCCGGTCCTTTTCGGGGGACCGGAAAAAGGTCCGAAGCCCGATCTCGATCTGGTCTTCGAAACGCGCACCCGGAATCCGAAGCTCGGCGGACTGCCGCAGTTGACGCCCGTCGCGGCCGGAGAGTCGCCGACCATCTATCGGGTCCAGACATTCTCGGGCGAACGCCACACCGCGCAGAGCGCCTATTGGCCCGTCGGCGCATTCTCGGCCACGACGCTGCAGACGCGCGAGAAGGTCAGCGGACGCGTCCGATACTTCTACAATCCAGCGACCGACGTGATTGAAATCCAGAACAACTCCCTGCACGAGGTCGGGAGTTCCCGCGAGGCGCCCTGGTCGGCGGAGTCCGGACCGTTTCCCGAAGCGCCGGTGCTCAGCGTGGAGATCAGCCCCTTGAGTCCGGTCGCGCCGCTCGGCGGAGGATCGAACAACCCGCTGAATCTTCCTGTGCTGGATGCCGTGACCGCCGCCGACGACGATTTGTTCAAGTCGAGCGTCGGCGGCCTCGTCGGCATCTCAGCCTTCGAGTTTCGCCACTCGTACCGGATGGTGTTGAGCGAACCCGAATCGGCGGGCGACGCCGAATCCCGGGCGAAAGTGACTTTCACGACCGACGTGGCCTCCGGCAGCCGCACCTCCATCCGCGGCACGAACCGGGCCGGAACCCAATGGACGATCCGCGAGGTCAGCGTGCACTACCGCATCCGGGCCTGCGCGGGGGAGTACGCCCTGATCAAAACCCTGCGGAAGCGGGCGCTGAGCTACGTCCCGACCGCACCCGCGAATGCCTGGTCCGAACCGTGGACGGAGCATGAGGCGGTCACGGTGGAGAGCGAACGCGAGCCCGCGAAGCGCTTCTCCCTGCCGCTCATCGACGATCACGAAGTGGAGTTGGTCTCCCTGCTCGTCCAGCCCATCGCGGACTGCGCGACCTGTGGGGCAAGCGCGGTGGCCGGGGGCAGCCAGGGGCCGACGAATGGCTCGATCGAGTGGACCATCCCGCTGGGAATGAAGTCGGACGGCCAGTCGGTCGGCGCGTTGCTCCTCCACGAATCCTCCCTTTCCGCGGCCGTCTTTTCCCCGGCGGTGCTGGTGCCGGTGCTCAACCCCCAGGAGGGCGAAGTGATCCGCGATGCCCAAGGGAAGCTGCGTCAGATTCTCGTGCCGCGTGCCCTGGTCGATGTCGTCATCACGGGCCCTCAGTCGTACGAGATTCGCTTCCATCTCCGCGATCAGGCCGGGTCGGCCGACGCGAACGGGATCCATGTGCCGGTGGATGAGCCGTATCTTATCTGGCGGCTGGAGAATCCGGGCGGACCGGAGGCAGTGCCGAACCGGCTTCGGGTGACCCGGATGGTCGGCGCGGAACGTTTGGTAACCGAGGTCGATGAAAGCGAACCGGGGCGGCGGGTGTTCTCGGAGGCTGGCGGCCTGCGGGTCACGGAGACGACGCACTCAGTCGTCGCGGGCCACCGCGTCGAGACGATTGTGGTTGGCGACGCTGCGGGTGCCATCGCCTCGAAGCGGGTCACTTATTATCAAACCTTCGCGTGGGGCGAGGAGCGGGTGAAGGAGGTCCTCGATCCGGACGGCGCCGTGCTCACGACCGTGTGGGCGTTTCAGACCAATTCCCTGAATCCGGCCTATGGCCAGCTCATCGCCGTCACGCGGCCGGATGGCACGATCGAGGATTTCCTCTACGACAGCGCGCGCCGGCAATGGGCGCGGGTGTCGCCGGCGTGGATCACGGACCGGCAGACCGACAGCCAGTACGTGACGTTCGGGGATTTCAATGGCGACGGGCTCGTGGATCAAATGACGTCAGTCGGGACGCGGATTCGACTGAGCACGATTCGTCTCGAATTCGTCATCGATTGGGGCGGCATCGTGGCGGGCCATCGCCGGCGGGATCGCTACGTGGCCCTGGATGGCACGGCGAGGTGGGACAACCCGAACAACATCCTCACTCGCGAGCGGTATGCCGAGGACGATGGCCGTTTGGTCTATCGACTGAGCCCGGATGGGCAGCTCAGCGTGATTGCAAGGGCGGTGAAGCCGGACGGCACGACGACCCGGATCACCCGGCAGGGCGCGGCGGCGCCGGGCAACGAAGACGTCATCGACGGCACCCAGACCATGGAGGCTTATTCGCCGGGCGGTCTCCTGCTGGAAACGGTGGTCACCGACCTCGCGTCGGGGTTGGTCACCCAGCGGGTCAGCGTGGTGGAGGCCGATGCGCTAGGTCGGCCCACCGCGCTGCGTCATCTGGATGGCGCGATCGAAACACGCGGATACTGCGAGAGCTGTGGACAGGTGGCTTCCACCGCGCTGCGGGGTGTCACGGTCAGCACCGAATTCGATGCCCTCGGTCGGAGAACCGAGGAGACCCGGAGCGCGAGTGGCCTCGTGCAATCGCGGGAGCGATACCGGTATGACGCCGAGGGGAGGCTCCTGCAGCGGATCCGGATCGATCTCGAAACGGGCGCCGAGACTGTTCTGGCCGCGACATCGTATGATCGGGCCGGGCGCGTGATCGCGGAGACCATCCTGGGTTCCGGGACGACGACCTACGCGTACGCTTTCGGCAGTCAGGGCCGTTCGATCACGATCACGACGTACGCCGATGGAGGAACCCGGATTGAAACGCGCGGCGCCGGCGGGGCCCTGCTGAATTTGCGCGGCACGACGGTTGCGCCCGCTGACATCAACTATCTCACGAAGTCTTCGGGGGGAGAAGGCAACGGCTACATTGTGGAAACCTGGACGCTCAATGACGGCGGAGCCTTTCCCCGGACGCAGCGACAGTCGTTCGACTTGCTGGGCAACATCGAGTTCACGGAGCTTCCGTATCCGACGAATGCGCGGTTTCGGCGGACCTACGATGCCGTCGGGCGCCTCGTCCGGGAGGAGGATCCGGACGGGGTGACAATCCTGTATGCGTACGACCAGCGGGGCCGGCAGGCGACGACCGCCCTGGACGTCAACCGCAACGGCCTGATCGACTACGCGGGCGGCGACCGGATCCGCCGGACGCTCCAGGAATTAGCCGTGCGCGCCGGCCTAGCGGTGGAGCGGACGACAACGCAGGTTTGGGAAACTGAGGGCAGCGATGTGCCAACCGTCCTCTCCGTGGCAGAGAACGCGATGGATGGCTCGCAGAGTTGGATGTCGGTCCGTGGACTGGCGACGACCGCGACGCACCACTTCGATCTGCAGAACGGTCGCACCGTGACGCACACGGGACCGGAAGGCGTGACGTCGGTCGAGACGTACCACGGCGACCGGCTGCTGTCCGCACGCACGACGGCGACCGATGGGACGGTCCTATCCGGCTCGACGTATTCGTATGATGGTTCCGGCCGGTTGGTGGGAGTGATGGACCTGCGCGGCCGGCAGACGACGTATGCCTACGATGCCGCGGATCGTCTCAACCGCGTCGTCACCCCGGACCCGGATCCAAACCGCGCGGGTGCCGGCTACAATCCGCAGACGACGACCCGCAGCTACGACGCTTTGGGTCGGGTGGCGACGGTGACGGGTCCGGATGGCCGAGTCGTGAACACTTCCTATGAGCCTGACGGCCAGTTGCGCCGGACCTCGGGTGATGCGGTCTATCCGGTCGAATACACCTACGACACCCAGCGGCGGCTGAAGACGATGACCACCTGGCGAGACTTCGCGGGTAACACGGACCGATCGATCACGACCTGGAACTACGACCTCGATCGCGGCTGGCTGGTGAACAAGCGGTTCAACGACCAGGTGGGTCCCGAGTATCTTTACTCTGCGGCCGGCCGGCGGACGCGCTTTCACTGGGTCCGGGGCGCCGCCATTCCGCGGCACAAGCTGCTCTACAATTCCGCGGGCGACCTGCAGGGCATCGAGTATGCGGATACGGTGCCGAACACGCCGGACATTTCCTACACCTATGACCGGCTCGGCCGCCCCCGCACCGTGACCGACGGCGCCGGAACCCGGACCTTCGCGTATCATGCCTCGGGGGCGCTCGAACGGGAGACGTATTCCAACGGGCTTTTCTCGGGCTTGGAGATTCAACGCAGCTTCGATCCCTTGCAGCGTCCCAGCGGCGTCGCTGCAGGATGGGGCGGCCCGTTGACCAGCGTGGGCTACGGTTACGACGCCGCGGCGCGATTGCGGACGGTGACGACCGGAGCCACGACGGCCTCTTACACGTATACGCCCGGCGGTGCACTGCCGGTGGCGGTACGATGGGCGCAGGGGACAACCGAGAGGCTGGCGACCACCCGCTCCTACGACGATCTGGATCGGCTGGTCGCTGTGACCAACGCCTTTAGCGGCGGGACCCAGACCCTGGGTTTCGACTACGATTATGATGCCGGCAATCAACGAACCCGGGTGGCGCGGCAGGATGGCTCGGCTTGGACGTATGGCTATGATGCTCGCGGACAACTCACCGCGGCGGCGCGATCCAGATCGAATGGGGTCGTTCCGCCGTGGACGGTTCAGGCCTGGAGTTACGACGATGTGGGGAATCGCGTTCAGGCTCTGCGAGACGGGCGTCCGGAGACCTACACCACCAACGCCCTGAATCACTACCTGCAGCGGACCGTTCCCGGGGCCGTGGAGATTCTGGGCTCCGCTGCGGCGGGTGCCACGGTGACATTCAAGGCGCCGCCGCTCCGGGTTGAACCGCAGGCTGTGTCGCGGGATGGGCCGCTCTTTCAGTCGATCATCGCCGTCGACAACTCCGCCAGCGCCCGGTTGCAGCAGGTGGATTTGACGGCCGTGCGAAACGGAGTTGGTCCGAACGGCGAGGATGTCCTCGCGACGATCTCGCAGCGGACATTCGTCCCGAGGACCCCCGAGTTGTTCAGTCACGATGCCGACGGAAACCTCTTGGCCGATGCGCGGTGGACGTACACCTGGGACCAGCAGAATCGCCTCGTCGCAATGGAGACCAAGCCGGAGGCGGTGACGGCCGGCGTGCCGCGCAGCCGACTGGAGTTCGCCTATGACAGCGGCGACCGCCGGGTTGCGAAGAAGGTCTTGCGCTGGGATGGCGCGGTCTGGGCGGTCGCGAGTCACACGCTCTTTGTCTACGATGGCTGGAACCTGCTGGCGGAACTGGATGCGCTCGGAAGCAATCGACTGATTCGAAGCTACGGCTGGGGAATCGACCTGAGCGGATCGATCCAGGGGGCGGGTGGCGTGGGCGGATTGCTCATGGTCACCGCCCATGCGGCAGTGGCCGAGGCCGCGACCCACCTGGTCGCCTACGACGGCAACGGCAACGTGGCGGGACTTGTGTCGGCCGCGGACGGATCCCTCAGCGCCCAGTACGACTACGATCCCTTCGGAGAACCGCGCCTAGTCGACGGACCGATCGCGCGGGCGAATCCCTTCCAGTTCTCCACGAAGTGCACTGATCCCGAAACCGGCCTGCTCTACTACGGCTTCCGGTATTACGCGCCGTCGACGGGGAGGTGGTTGAATCGGGATCCGATCGGGGAAGCTGGAGGGGCGAACCCGTATGCCTTCTCCGGCAATGATGCGCTCAACCAAATCGATTTCCTGGGCCTTAACCCGTTCCGGACCGCCCTTAACGGTCTACGACAGGCGGCGGCGCTGCCGTTCGATATTCTGTCCGGGGACCTATTTCGAACCGAAGTCTTCGGCGAAGCGTTCAAGGGAACGCAGTGTGAGTTTCTCATCACGGTGACAGGAATTGGTTCGAATCGGGACGCTAACCGCTCATTCCGAGATCGGACTGCCCGGTACCCTGAGTTTCGGCACATTTTAGCGCCGCAGGCAGTCTACAATCCTACGCTGGCTGCCGGACTTGGAGATTTGGTCCAAGCCCTCGGGGACGAATTGATGACGATCGGAGCAGTTTCGAGAAAACTGGCCGCAGTTATTGAGCGTGCATATCGAACATCGGTGGCCAATCGATGCGGCCAGATGTGCACGAGGATTTATGTCGAGGCGCACAGCCAAGGGGGTGCGATTGCTATTCGGGCGCTTTCACTCGTTTCACCTCAGGCGGCTAAGCGGGTTTTTCTCGCGATACTTGGTGGTCAAGAGGACTCAGTTCGGCACGATCTAGGAGGTGTTCGCAACATACGGAATCGCAACGATATCGTTCCAAAGTTTGTGAATCAACCCAGCTTGGTTTTTCGTAATCGACCGATTGAGCGTTTTTCTCCGGTCGATCTTGGATTCCCGAAAGGAACAGAAGATGGACCAATTTCCAGCCATACTCTTAATAGTGGAAATGGAGATGGCTCCTACTTCAAATATCGGGAGCAAACACCATGGTAGCACACCCACGAAGGAGAATCCGGCCGACATACTGGCCTCTCGTTGCATTGCTGCTGGGCTTGCTCAGCGGATGCCCGTCAGAACAAGTTCAAGATATTAGCTCCAGCTTCGGTCGGGAGGTATCTCTCGAGAAAGGCTATGTGCTGGGGGGCGAATATACCCTTGTCACCGATCTATTCGTCACAGATGGAGATTGGCCCGACTACCATCTCACCAAGCCGGGGGACGGGGTGCCCATGGCGAGCGATTGGCTGAAAGGGACTAGAGTCCCGCAGACTTTCAAGGTGATCTCCCTCCTCCCGGCGGGCTCGAAGCTGAGAGTAGAGAAGATAATTTTTCTTCGCCCAAGCGGCAGCGGCGTGAGTCATGCCACGGGAATGTTGCGCGCCGATGGGGTTGATAAACTTATCAGTCCGTTTTCGGTTTCCGAGTTTTTGAATGTCGCTCCCTACGGTGCGCTTTGTCTGCCAGATCCCCGATTTCTTCAAAAAACGCCATCGAGCGCGTCCAAGTGAAGGCCGGTAACTTCGGCACGGTGCCGCCTCGGTCGACTCGCTGGCGCTCGTCGCTACCTCAAGGTCTCCGTTAGCGCCGTTCGATCTGCGAAGCGGTTGAGTGTAGGGCTGCCGCTCGGTGGCAGCCCCAGCAGGCCAGGGCCCGGCGGCGAGCGCCGGCCCTACATTGGTCCCGCTTTCTCCGCCCACAAAAAAACCCGCCGGCGAAGCGGCGGGTTGAATTCCTGACGGGAAAAGAGGGGCTCGTTAAACGCCTTTGGGAATCGCCACGTCGAGCTCGACGGCGTGCGGGTGATTGCGTTTGACGCGCTGCAACTGATGGCGGCGCTGCAGCATCCGATCGAGCTTGTCGATCAGGAGAGACACCGCTTGGTGGCATTCGCCGGATTGGACGGTCGCGTTCATGTCCGGGCCGTGGATGATCACGTGGCCCTTCGCCGTGAACTGCGTCCCGGCCTCCTGGCTGCCGTCATACTCCAGCTCCACGCGGACGCGCACGATGCGCTCCTCGTGCCGAAACAATCGCTCCGCTTTCTCCCGGACGAACGTCTTCAGCGACGGTGTCAGTTCGAGGTGAATGCCAGAGACGATTAGTTCGTGGTTGTTTTGGCTGTTCATGTTTCTGTGTATGGGTTGCGTTGCATCCGGCTGGGGCCCGTGCCCGTGCCGGTAAATTTCCATCGTGCCACCCTCGCCGCTCGCCGTGCCTTCGCTTCGCGAAGCGCTCCAACCCTTCGCCGTCGTCATTGTGACGGGGGGATCTTCCGGTATTGGAAAATCTTTCATCGAGCTTGGATCGAAGCTGAAACCCGAACTGCTTTTTTGCAATCTCTCGAGGCGTTCTCCGGCGAAAAATAGTACTCCAGGAAGATTGAACCATTTTACCTGCGATCTTTCGCATCCGGATGAAATCGACCGGACGGTCCGCGAACTTGAGACCTTTCTCGACCAGGCCGCCGACGCCGGCCCTATTTTGTTGATTAACAACAGCGGATTCGGCGCCTTCGGTCGTTTTCCCGCGCCGCAACTGGAGAATGAACTGGCGATGATCGACGTAAATGTCCGGGCCGTCGTGCAGCTCACCGGGCGCCTGCTGCCGCTGCTCCTGTCCCGCGGGGGCGCCATCATGAACATCGCCTCGGTGATGGCCTTCCAGCCGACGCCGTTCTCCGCCACCTACGGCGCCTCCAAGGCCTTCGTTCTCCACTGGACCCTCGCGCTGCACGAGGAACTCCGCGGCTCGAAGGTCCGTGCCCTCGCCGTCTGCCCCGGCACCACGACGACGGAATTTTTCCGGACGGCCGGTCTCGGCGACAAAGCGATCCTGCCGGCCCTCGCCATGTCGACCGACGAGGTCGTGACGCTCGCGCTCAAGGCCCTCGCCGCCGGCCGCAGCCAGATCGTCACCGGTTGGAAGAACAAGGTCTACACCTTTGCCGCTTCGAAGATCTCGAAGCCGCTGGCCGCGCGGATCAGTGGCCGGGTGCTGCAGCGCTTCCGGCTCGGCAAGGCGTCGTCGTGATCGACGCGCCGCCGCTGCCCGACGACGATTTTTCCCGTCGCGCCTGCGCCTGGCCCCGGCGCCCGCGCGTGCAGGGCCCCGTGCGGATGATCGCGCCGGAGGAGGTTCCCACTTGGATCGTATTCGAGGACGAGCGGTTGCTCGTGGTGAACAAGCCGGGCGATGTCGTGTGTCACCCTTCCAAGGCGGGCCCGTGGTCGAGCCTTGTGGGCGCCCTGCGCGAATACGCGAAACTGCCGACCGTTCATCTCGTCTTCCGCCTCGATCGTGAAACCAGCGGCGTCGTGGTGCTCGCGAAAGACGCGAAGATGGCGAGCCGGCTCCAGGTGGCCATGCAGGAGCGGAAAGTGGGGAAGGGCTACGTGGCCCTGCTGACCGGCCGGCTCGAGGCGCCGGTCACGGTGGATCAACCGCTGGGCGACGACGTCAGCAGCCCGGTTTTTCTCAAGTCCGGGGTCGTTCCCGTGGGCGAAGGGCAGACGGCGGTCACGCATTTCACGCCGGTGGCGTACGGCGGCGGGTTTACGCTCGTCCGCGTCCGGACGGAGACCGGCCGCAAGCACCAGATTCGCGCTCACGCGCAGTGGCTCGGGCACTCCATCGTGGGCGACAAGATCTACGGTCCCGATTCACGGCTCTATCTCGACTTCATCGATCATGGCTGGACCCCCGCGCTGGCCGAAAAACTTCTGCTCCCGCGTCAGGCCCTGCATTGCGCGGAGATTGATCTCCAGCCGGCGCAGCTGCCGTATGTGTTCTCCGCGCCGCTGCACGCCGACATGCGCGACTTTTGCGCGCTGCACGGGATGGCACTTCCGTAGAACGTGTCGTGCACCTCCTCTAATGTGAAATCGATGCGCGCAATTGGAGGGACGAGGTTCCCCGAGCCCGAATCTTTGAAGCCATGCCATCGGCCTCGACGGAGCTCGGCCCTCCAGACGACAGGAAGTGCGTGACAGCCTCTAGCGGCAGTGAGCAGTCAGAGGTATTTCAACCGCGAGGGGTCCTAAACCGATTGGTGTAAGGCTGCCGCCCTTCGACTGGCTCAGGGCCTGAGACTCCCTCCGTTTGGCCGTGAGCTTGCCGAACCGGCTCGTCGCCAGGCCCGAATTCACGAAGCAAAACTGGCCCGTCGCGAGCGCCGGCCCTACATCAAATGCGTGATCCCGGCTCGGATCCGCTTGCGCGCAACGCGCGTCTCCGACGTGGCACGGGTCTCCCGACCCGTGGAAAGCGGATCCGCTGATCGATCCGATTTCATGGGTCTGGAGACCCAGGCCACGACCGGTCGCTCAATTCCCGATATCTTTAAACCTTGGGGCCACAGACCACCTCAATCGCGGCTTCGACTGCCGCGACATGTGCCGCGATTCGTTGCGGCAGGGGAAACGACGATGGCGTCTCCAAGGTGTAACCCAGACGCGTGTGGTGGGCCCGCAGGTAGATCGATTCGGGCCAGAGTTCCCGGAGGGCGGGTTCGTCCACCGGGCGAATGATCCCCGGTTCCGCCACCGGCCGGCCGTCGATGGTCGTGGCGACTTCCAGG
>CAINHV010000465.1 GCA_903848965.1 uncultured Opitutia bacterium
CAGGCGAACTAGCCATCGCGGACAAACCCGCCGCCGCACTGTGCGAAAATAAAATGGTTCGCCTCGATGAGGCCCCGCCCCGCGTTGTCGCCGTCCCGCGGATCAGCGGCCGCTGACCGACACCGGCACCGTGATCTCGCCGGAACCGAAGCCGCGGAGGAAGAGGCTGCCGCTGCCGGCTTTGCCGCCCTCGACGGTCACGGTCACGCTCGTCTGGCCATGGGGGATGATGACCTCGGGCATGATGACGCTCTCCGGAGCGTCCGTCGCCACATCGAGCAGCGTGCCACCGGGAGGAGCCGGATTCGGGATCGTGAAGGTCAGGGATTGGCCGACCCCGCTGGACAGCGAAAGCGACGGCGGGCTGATGGTGACATTGCTGGCGTCGATCCGGAAGGTGCCGACCGGTGAATTGCCCGCGGGGCTCTGGAGGGCGACACGATAATTGCGACTCGCGGCCAGTGCGGGGACGTAGAAGCTCAGCGCGTTGGGCGATTCCAAGACCGTCCGCGCCGGCGTGCCGTCAAACACGATGGCATCCTGATTGGTGAAGCCGCGGCCGAGAACGCTAATCCGGGCCCCGACCGGGCCGCGGTTGACCTCGAGCGAGAGCACATAGCGGCTGACGATCCGCATCCGGCTGACCTCGGTGTAGACCTCGGAGGCCGTCTGCACGTTGTTGCCCTCGATGCTGTAGTTGACGAGGAAGTAGTAGGCGACCTCTTCCCGGCCGGCCGCGATCTGGTACTCGAAGTCGTAGAGTCCCTCGCCGAGGGCGCTCGGCTTCATGTCATGGCTGCGGCCATCGATCACGATGTGAGGCGCGATGCTGCCCGGAGGAACCGTATTGGTCCGGCTCGAAAGGCGCAGACTAAAGGTGTAAATCTGGGACGGATTCTCCGGCGTGCTCGGCGGCGTGAGATTGGTCAGCGTGACGGCGTCGCACCCGGCGAACAGGGTCAGCATGGCCACGGCGGCGAGCCAAAGGATGATTTTTCTCGCGGGAGAAATTACGTTGGTGTGCATTTGATCCTAGTTTGAGAACCCGGCGAATTCGAATGGGCTAGTAATGAGCGGACCCTCCACAGAGCAAGCCAAAGGTGAGCCGGCGGCCCCGTTGGGACTCTATGTGCATGTGCCGTTCTGTGCCAGCACTTGCGACTTTTGCGCGTTTTATCAAACCCAGCCGACCGCGGAGTTGGTGCGGCGGTTCCTTGCGGGGGTGGCGGCCGAGTCGAACACGATCGCCTGGACGCGGCCCGTGAGCACGGTCTTCTGGGGTGGCGGCACGCCTGGACTGCTGGCGCCGCACGACTTGGCCCGGCTCGCGGAAGTCGTGCAGGCGCGCTGTGCCGGAGCGCCGGCCGAGTGGACGGTGGAACTGGCGCCGGCCTCCGTGAACGGGGAGCGACTCGCGGCCTTGCGCGTTGCTGGCGTGACGCGTGTTTCGATGGGCGTGCAGAGTTTTCAACCGAACTTGCTCGACGCCCTCGGGCGGGCGCATACCCGCGAACAGATCTTCCGGGCCTACGATCAGGTGCGCGCCGCGGGCTTCCCGAGCGTGAACCTGGACTTGATGTTCGCGCTGCCGGGCCAGACGGCGGAGGAATGGGCGGGTGATGTGCGCGCAGCCGTGGCCCTGGCCCCAGATCACCTTTCGACCTACTGCCTGACCTTCGAGGAGGACACGAAGCTCTGGGTGAAGCTGTCGCAGGGACGCGTGAAGCTGGATCCGGAACTCGAGGCCGATCTCTACGAGGCCACCTGGGCGCAGCTCGCGGCCGCCGGTTACGGGCAGTATGAGGTTTCCAACTTTGCGCGACCCGGGCACGCCTGCCGCCATAATTTGAATACGTGGCACATGCAGGAATGGGTCGGTCTCGGGCCTTCGGCGGCCTCACAGCAGGGTGGCTGGCGCGGCGCGAATGTCTCCGATGTGGAGCAGTGGCTCGCCGATCTCGAGCGCGGCGATCGGTTGACCGTGGATCGCGTGGCCGTCACGCCGGCGCTGTTGGCGGAGGATGCGTTGATCTTCGGCCTGCGCATGAATGCCGGCGTCGATCTCGCCCCCTGGCAGGCGAGGGCCCCCGGGGCGCCCTGGCCGGTGATCGAGGACACGCTGCGGACGCTGGCGGCGAGTGACCTGCTCGTCCGCGACGGATCGACGGTGCGGCTGACCGATCGGGGTCGGTTGTTGGCGGATTCCGTGGGGGCGGAAATCATGACGGCTTTCGAACCGCTGGCGGAGACCGCATGAGCGAACGTGGGGCATTCGGACGGAAGTCGACGCTCTGGGCCGGCGCGGCGCTCCTGCTCGCGCTGGGAGCCAGGGCGGAGGAACACGCGCTCGTCCTGCAGACGGACTTCGGGCTCAAGGACGGGGCGGTGGCGGCGATGCGCGGGATCGCGGTTGGCGTCAGCCCGAAGATCGCGATTCACGATCTTTCCCACGAGAACACGCCGTTCGACATCTGGGAGGCGGCGTATCGGCTGCGGCAGGCGGCGTCATTCTGGCCGGTCGGGACGGTGTTTGTTTCCGTGGTCGATCCGGGGGTCGGCACGGAGCGCATGTCGGTCGTGCTGCAAACGGAGTCGGGTCATTTCTTCGTCACGCCGGACAACGGCACGCTCACCTTGGTGGCCGAGCAGCTCGGGATCGCGGTCGTGCGGGAGATCGACGAAACGAAGCACCGCCGGCCGGGTTCAGATCGGTCGTACACGTTCCATGGTCGCGATGTCTACGCCTTTGTGGGGGCGCGGCTGGCGGCCGGGGCCATCGCGTTCGCCGAGGTCGGACCGGAACGGCCACGGCGGGTCGTCATGCTGCCCTATGAGCGTCCACGGCTGGAGGGCGGCGGGTTGATCGGGACGATCCCGTTTCTGGATTTTCAATACGGCAACGTGTGGACGAATCTCGATGAGACCACGTTTGGCCGGCTGGCTCCGCGCGTCGGGGAGCGGTTTCGGGTGACGATCGCGCGTCGCGGGCAGACAGTTTACACGGGAGTGATGCCCTATGCGCGGACTTTCGGCGACGTCGCGGCGGGCGCGCCGCTGCTCTACTTGAACGGCCTGATGCACGTGGCGCTGGCGGTGAACCAGGGAAACTTCGCCCGGGAGCACGGCGTGGCGAGCGGAGGCGAATGGAGCGTGCGGGTTGAAAAGGTCGCGCCATGAGGTGGCTAACCGCCGCCGCGATTGGCGTGATGGCCACCGCCGCTGGCGCTGCCGATCGCACGGAGCTAAGCTGGCCGACGCCGAACCGCGGCTGGACGGAAGGCCGGCCGCTCGCGCAGTGGCTCCAGCATGCCGGTTCGGGCGATGCCCAATCCGGCGCCTTCGGGGGCGTGCGCAGCGGAGGCAGTCAGTTTCACGAGGGACTCGACATCCGCGCCGTCGCGCGGGATCGCCGCGGCGATCCGACGGACGAAGTGATGGCGGCCATGGCCGGCGTCGTGCGGTATGTGAACCCCACGGCGGGTGACAGCAGCTACGGGCGGTATATTGTCCTGGAGCATCCGGACGAGTCGCCCGCGGTCTACACCTTGTACGCGCATCTGGCGCGCATTGCGTCCGACGTGCGGGCAGGAGCGACGGTGGCGCGCGGCCAGGTGCTGGGCGTGATGGGGCACAGTTCCGGCGGCTATTCGATTCCGAAGGAGCGGTCGCACCTGCACTTCGAGGTGGGCGTGATGCTGACGCGAAACTTCCAGGCGTGGTACGATCGCCAGCGCTTCGGCAGCCGGAACGAGCACGGTCCGTGGAATGGGATGAACCTCGTCGGTCTCGATCCGCTGGCGCTCTTCAATGGCTGGCGGGCCGGCCGGGTGGCGACCCTGAAGGATTTCCTTGCCGGCCAGGAGACGGCGGTGCGGCTGCGCATCGCGGCGCGGCGAATGCCGGACTTCGTCACGCGCTATCCGGCCCTGCTCACCAAGCCGCTGCCACTGGGCCCGGTGCCGGGATGGGAGATCCGGTTCAACTGGGCTGGCGTGCCAATCGCTTGGACGCCCCTGACCATGATGGAAGTGACCGGACTGGCGTTCGATCAGCCCAGGATCGTCGAGGTGAACGCCGCGCTCGAACGCCGGGAGCGGAGCAAGACGCTCGCGGTGCCGCGCAAGGGTGGTTGGACGGTGGGCAAGGACCTCGACACGATCCTCGAATTGCTTTTCGGCCTGCCGTGAGCCTTCGCGTTTGACGATTCGTGATCGTTGTCCGCCGGAAGTCTGCGCCCCGAGGAATAGCGCTCTTGGAACGCCGGCCCGCGCTCCTGAACGACGAGGAATCGATTCGCCGCCTCAGCTATGCGGCTTCAGCTGCCGCAGCATCTGCTGAAACTCGGGATGGTGTTTCAGCAGGTTGAGATCCGGGTCCTGCAGCATCCAGTCAAAGTCGGTATAGCCGAGCTGGATCGCCTGGCGGAGGGCACCGAGGGCGTCGCCCTTGCGCTTCGAGAGCGCTAGGCTGCAGGCGAGGTTGTAGTGCGCCGTGGCGTTGGCGGGCTGCAGCCGGATGAGGCGCCGATCCATCCGCAGGCCGTCCGCGATCCGCCCCTGCCGGGTATAAAGCCCGCCGAGAATCTCGACGACATCGACGTAGTTCGGAATCCGTCGCAGGACGGATTCGAAGAATCGAATGTCGAAATCGATGTCGCGGGATTTGTCCTTCGCCATGGCCGTGTTGGTCAGCCGCGCCGCGGGCAGGTGCCGGTTTCCCGGAAGACGTTGCAGTGGGCGCTGACCTGAAGGCGCTGCGAGATCGGCGTGAGATTCAGCTTCGACGAGACGGTGCTGCCATACCACTCCATGAAGGGAGCGCTGATTTCAAAGATCCGATCGCAGTCGACGCAGACCACCTGGGCCACCTGTGAGCGGCTGCCTTCCCGGTTGGGCCGGTAGAATTTCTCACCGGAACCGATGTCCACCTCGCGGAGGAGGGCGCTTTCGGTCATGATCGGGAGGGTGCGATACACCGTGGCGCGGGAGACCTTGCCTTCCACGCTGGCCCGAACGATATCCAGTAGCTGTTCTGCCGTGAAGTGCTCGGGCTGGGCGAAAGCCGCGTCGAAGATCGTGAGCCGCTGTTTTGTTACGCGGATTCCCTTTTGAACGAGGAATTTTCGGAAAGTCTCGCGGGCCGCGGGAATGCTCACGGCGTGAATTTTGCGCCGGGCGCGTGACTGTCAACCGGATCGTTCGCCGCGACCCCGGCCTCGCCTCGGCCGCCCGGACGACCGGGAGAAGATCGGACGCTGACCCGGGACCGATCCGGACGTGTAACGCATTACGTTACAAGTCGGCTCCGGCTCGCGGACAGAGAACGTTCCCCTGTCGGGAGCCGCGTCCGGCGGGCCGCAACGCCGCCACCCATCCGGTTCGCCACGGCGCGACCCAACCCGTCATGTAACGTAATACGTTACACGTCGGATCGGGTGGCGAGTGGGGTGGGTGGGGCGGTGGCACCCTTCCGGAGGGCAGACCGGATGAATGCATTTGCCCCCATGCGCGGCGGGCGCCGTGATGGGCGCGAATGATCGTCGGGGTTCATCCGCTCGCCGGCTTTGACAAGCTGCTGCACTATCGCGTGCCGGAGCGGCTGCAGCCTGAAGTGGGCGTCGGCTCGCTCCTGCGGATTCCAGTCGGGAATACGCTCCGGCTTGGAATCGTCGGCGAAATCGGCACCCCGCGGGATTTCCCGATCGAGCGGCTGAAGGCCGTGGTCCAGGTGGTGTTCACCTTTCCCGCGCTCACCGCCGACTTGCTCGGACTCGCCCGCTGGATGGCCGGTTACTACGCGTGCGGGATCGACAGTGTGATCGAGACGATGATTCCGGCGGCCGTCCGTCGCGGGGCGAGCTTGAAGGAGGAGAAGCTGCTCGCCATCGCCCGGCGACTCACGCCCGAGGAACTCGCCGTCCTCGAGCGCCGCGCGCCGCAGCAGGCCCGGTTGTACCGAATCCTCGAGCAGCAGTTCCGGGCGCAGGGCAAGTCCCTCGTCCTGTCGCGGCTCGGGCAGTCCGCAGCGGTGGCTGCCGCCCTGGTCAAACGCGGCGTGCTGCGCGAGGAAACCCGGCGCATCGATCGGGTGGCCTACAACGACGATCACTCGGCGGGGGAACTCGTGGCGGCGCATCCGCACCGGCTCAACGGCGAGCAGCAGGCGGCGGTCGATGCTGTGGCGG
>CAINHV010000466.1 GCA_903848965.1 uncultured Opitutia bacterium
AATCCGTGAAGCCATGCCATCGGCCTCGACGGAGCTCGGCCCTCCAGACGACAGGAAGTCCATGACAGCCTCTATTCGTAAACCGGCGTAAACGGCGTGAACGAGGCCTGCTGCTCGATCGGCTCTCCTTCGCGGTGGAAGCTGAAGATGAAGGCGACCAGGTTCTGAATCATCGACAGATCGATCGCGTTGCCCCAGGTCGGCATCCCGCGCGACGGAACGCCCCGGCTGATGGTCTGGAACACCTGACTCGGCGTGCCGCCATGCAGCCAGAGTTGATCCACGAGATTGGGCGCGGCCCCGCCGGTCAGCGTGGCGCCATGACATGTGCGGCAGGACATGTTGGTGAACGCGATCCGACCGCCAGCGATCGCCGCCGCATCCCGGCTCAGGCTCCAGAGCGCGGCGTCAGTGGGAACGGCACCGCCGGCCGAAACCGGGTTCGAAACCGTCGGCACGGCCGGTGATCCAGACCGGGCCTCAGGGTGCCAGTGACACCCGCCGACCCAGAGCATGCCCGCCAAGAGGATGAGCCACGCTCCCTGCCTCATTACCGCGTGGCCGGCTGCGTGACCCGGCCAATCGGAAACTGGCTGCCAACTGCGACCACCTTTTTTCCCTGGAGATGCACTTCGAAATACTTCGAGCCGGCGAGCAGACGGCCCTTCTCGTCGCGCAGGATCGCCACGACCTGCTTCGTCTTGGTGTCGATAACCTCCTCCGTGTGGCACCAGGCGTAACGTCCATCCATGCTGAAGAGCACCCAGCCGTGTCCGTCGCGAACGAGCTTGATGTCCTGCTTCTTTACCGGCGGCACGACCGTGTTGTCGTAAACGAGCAGACGCTTGCCCGCCTGATCGCTCAACCAGAGTTCTTTCTCGTCAGGGGTCAGAGCCACGCCATGAGTCCGGCGCGGAATGGGCGGCAGACCGTCCTGGATCACATGCGTCCGCTCACCCAGCTTGAGGTCCACGATGTCGACCCCCACGTGCTTGGTGCGGCTGAGGTAGGCGCGTTGATTGCGGCCATCGACGGTGAACGGAAACATGCCGCCGTCGCCCACATCGTCGAGATACAGGATTTTCTCGTCGTTCACCGTGCGGAACATCGCGAACCACTCGATGCCACCAATCAGGAGATACTGACCGTCGGGGGTGACGAAACTGTTGTGCGCCCCCGGACCGATCGAGACGCGCTTCATCACCTTTCCGTCCCGGGCATCGACGATGAACATGCCCCCGCCCGGGCCGCGATCCCACCATCCGGTGGGCACGTAGAGCTTCTTGCCGTCGAGCGTGATGTCCGCGCGATCCGCGCCCTCGGGCAGATTGACTTCCCACAGCACCTTCTCGGTTTCCAGATCGAAGCAGCCGAGCAGACCGTTCTCCGCGGTGTAATACGCCGCATGGTTGACTAGGCTCGCGCAGAATCCCCGCAGTCCGAACTGGCGGGCGCTCACGCCCTTGCTGCCCGGCGGACTGAATTGCGGCACCGGAATGAAGCGGACAAATTTGTGACCGTCGTCGATGTCGAAGACCAAAATTCCCGGCGCGTGCTCTGCCAGCGAATCCTGCGCGCCATCAGGGACGCTCACATAAAGGTAGCGCTTCACCGGGCCGGACTGGGCGCTGGCGAAGGAGCCGATCGCGGCGAAGAACAAGCAGGTCGCGACGAGGCGCAGCGTGCGGGTCCAAGGATGAGACAGCAGGGATGAGGTCATGGGGGTAGACTCAGATCGGCGAAGGTGCCGTGGCTGAGGGGTGAGGCATTCTGCGTCGCGGCCCAGGTACCGTCAAGCGACCAGCCCGCTCGCCGGGCACGCGGGGCTCACCGCCCAAGCTCAGCGCCAGCCCGCCGCAAGGCCTCGCGATCGAGTTTGCCCTGCGCATTGCGCGGCCAGTTCGGGACGGCCACGAATCGCTTCGGTCGTTGGAAACCCGGCAGGCTGGCGACCGCGAGCGGCCGGTTGGGCACCCGCGCACCAGCCGGATAAAAGGCGACGACTTCCTCGCCCCATTCGGGATGCGGGACGCCGAGCACGGCGACGTCATCAAACTCGCCGCTCGCGCGCAGGACGGCCTCGACTTCGAGGGGTTGGACTTTCTTGCCGCCCGTGATGATCACGGCGTCGCGTCGGCCGAGGACGATCAACTGCCCGGAGGCATCGATCCGGCCGAGATCCCCGGTATCAAACTCACGGCCATCGCGGTACTCCGGATAGTAACCGTGGAAAAGCGATTCACCTCCCACCACAATCGTACCGTCGTCGGACACGGTGACCCGGGCGTGCGCGAGCGCCGAGCCGCTGGTCCGCGCGCCCGACAGGAATTCGTCCGGGCGAAGGGCAGTGACCATGGCCGCGGTCTCCGTCAGGCCGTAGCTCAACGAAACCCGGAGTCCGACCGCGGCGGCGGCATCCGCCAGGTCGGGCCAGACCGGTCCACCACCGAGGAAGATGACCCGAAGTCCGCGCAGCCAGGAAACCGCCGCCGGCGACGCGAGGAGCCGCTGCAGTTGGGTGGGCACGAGGGAGATCACCCAATCTCCGTCGCCGAGGGCAGGCCGCTGTCCGGCCTCGAGTTGCTTCCAGTCCCAGGGAAGAAACGTGCCGCCGGTGAGGGCGCTGCGCATCCAGGCCATCAATCCGCTCACATGGTAGAGCGGAAGCACACCGATCGCATTGACGCGGGTAAGGCCGAAGTGACTGCAGAATCCCCGCACGGCCGCGCTGATGGAATCCTGATCATGACGCACAAAGCGCATTCCGCCACTGGTTCCCCCTGTCGGAATCATCAGCCACGCGCGGTCGCCGCCCGGGGTGCCACCCACCGTCGCAGCCGCCACCAAGGGTTCCCACCAGGCACGCTGAATTTCCGCCCAGCCGGGATCCCCAAGGAAGACCGGACCGGAGCCCGCCACCGCCTGGGCGAATTGCGTCACGAAGCTACGGCCATCGCGCTCGGCGAGGAACACCGGTGCCGTCTGGGAGACGCCACCCGCGGCGGCGCCCAGGAGTTGAGCTAACTCAGCGCGTTCCACGCCGCCTCCGGGTTGATCCGTTCAACGTCCTCGCTTCGCAAATACGGGGCGAGGGACGGACCGTTGAGGCTCGCATCGTCGAACAACGGCCAGACGCCGAATCCCAGGGCCCGGGGCAGCGTCGGAGTCGGGCCGTTGGTCGGCGCCTCCCAGGCAAAGGCGGATCGTAGCGCGGCCTGCGCCCCGACGGCCGTCTCGAGGGCGGAGGAAAACACCACGTCGGACTTCCGCTTCCGGAG
>CAINHV010000467.1 GCA_903848965.1 uncultured Opitutia bacterium
ACGCCCCTACGAAGTGCGGCGTAGGGGCGTGGCTCGTCCACGCCCGAATGGCTACGGAATTTCTTAATCCGCTCTAGTGGCCAGCGCGGGTAATCTCAGCATTGGCTGCGGCCTTCGCGCCTCTTCGCGAACTTCGCGGTTCAACTGCAGGGTTCCGGCTTCGATCTCCACCCCGACCGGGCCGGGTTTGAGCCTGAATCCAGGAAGCCAGGAATCAGACCGCGCCTCACTGCTTCCGCAGGACCCGCACGCGATGAGTCTCGCTGTCGCCGATGAAAACGGAGCCGTCATGGTCCACGAACACGCCGTGCAGCCGGGCCAGCTTGCACCGCAGCGGGTCACCGTCCGGTCCGTCGCCCTGGGCGCCCGTCCCCGCGACGAGTTGCAGCTTGCCCGTTTGAGCTTCGATCATGCGCACGGCGTGATTCTCCGTGTCGGCCAGATACGCGTCGCCGTTGGCCGCGAGCGCAATGCCCTTGGGGCCGGAGAGCGTCGCCAGGGTGGCCGGCCCGCCGTCGCCGGTGAAGCCCTTCTGCCCCGTGCCCGCCACGTGGATGATTTTTCCGGCCCGCAAATCGAACTTGAAAACCTGATTGCCCGCGCGCGTGACGAGCCAGAGGTTGCCGGCGGCATCGAAATCGAGGGAACGCGGGCCATTGAGCGGCGTGCCGGCGATGGGGGCACCGTCCGCTGTGGCGCCGGGCTTGCCGGTGCCGGCAAACGTCGAAATGACTCCGGTCACCATGTCCACCCGGCGGATGACGTTGTTGCTGATATCACAAATGTAGAGGCTGCCGTCTGGTCCGAATTGAATGCTGTGGGGCTGATTGAGCTGGGCCTGGCTGGCCGGGCCACCATCACCACTATAGCCCGCCACGCCCGTGCCGGCGAAGGTGGTAATGATCATCGTCTTCGCATCCACGCGGCGGATGGCGTGATTTTGCATGTCGGCGATGTAGAAATTTCCCGCGCGATCGAAACGGATTTCATGCGGCAGGTTAAAGCTCGCCTGCCGCGCCGGTCCGCCATCGCCCGCGTAGCCTTTTTGCCCGGTGCCGGCGACGTGATGAATTCGACCATCGGTCGTCACCTTGCTGATCATCTGCCCGGTATATTGGGTGAACCAGATGGCTCCGTCCGGCCCGCGCACCACCCCGAAGGGATTGTCGAGCTTCGCCGCCGTCGCCACCTCGCCATCTTGGCTCGATCCCTTTTCGCCGGTCCCCGCAAAGGTGAAAATGGTCCACGGCGTGCCAGCGGCGCCGGAGCAAACCACGGCGAAGAACGGGGCGAGCAAGAGAGGAATCAACAGTCTCATCGGCAGGAGGGGGTGCTTCCCAGACTGCCTCGTCGTCGCAAGCGGTCAACGGCCGCGTGGCGATAGGTCGGGCCGCCCGCCGGCCACGTCCACAAGCGTCCGCATTCGAAAATCGAAACTAAATAGTGGAGGTGGCGGAATCGAAATCGGTTAAAAAACTTCTCCCCCCCCCCAAAGGGGAGGCACGGGCGACGCCAGAGAGCTCATTGAACGCCGTTCTTTGCGTCTTAAGCCGATTTGCCGACTTGGTATTCACCTTGGCAGCCACAAACCCTGCAATAGCCTTCCCCGCTGCTGCGGCGGCTGCGGCGGCCGCCGCAGCAGCGGACCCGCTCGCCCTGCCTGTTACTGCGTAGTTCCGTCAAGTCGTTGGGATCGATCGGTTCCCATCCGGCCGGTGCCATTCGTGGTCTGGGCAAATGCCAAATTCGCAAGCGCGCGTTGGTACTCCGGCCCAGAAAGATGGAGCGCGGGCGCGGCGCGTCTACGCTCCAATACCCATGCCGGTATGCAAGCGTACTCAAAGTTCGCGAGTACTTACACTGTACTTGGCCCGCGACGGTTGCTCCAGGGGCGTTTCCAGACAGTGAGGAGGCCTGCATGATCGCGTCCGGTCCCGCCGCACTCTCCTCCCGCCAGCGCATCACCGTGGTGGTCGTCGACGATCACGAGCTGGTGCGCGAGCTGCTGACGACGGCCCTGAACCAGGTGAGTGACATCACCGTGGTCGCCCAGGCCGTCGACGCGGAGACCGCCATCGATCTCTGCCGCCTGCATCGCCCTTCCGTCGTGCTGCTCGATGCTTTTCTGCCGGGCCAGCAAGGGCCCGAGGCGATCGCGGCCATTCGCCAGGGTTCCCCGCTTTCCCGCGTCCTTCTGTTCTCCGGCACCACGAGTCCGGTCTCCATCCGGCGGGCGTTCGCCGCCGGGGGCCGCGGGTTCTTCGCCAAGAGCGCCCCTCTCCATGAACTCATCGAGGGCGTGCGCACGGTGCACGCGGGGCAGTTCTACTCCGGAAGCGGTACGCGGCGCCTCGTCCAGCGGATCCTGCAGGACCTGACGGGAGGCAACACCCGGCCGTTGCTTAGCAGCCGCGAACGCGATGTCCTCGCCGGGATCGCGCGCGGCCAGGGTTCGAAGGCCATCGCCGCCCAGCTCGGGCTCAGCGTCTTCACGATCGAGAATCACCGGCGACGCATGATGGAGCGCACCGGCGTCGACTCGATCGCCGGGCTGACCCTGCTCGCGTTGGAGCTGGGTCTGGCTCCGTCGCCGCACATCCGCGCCAGCGACGGCGAGATAGTGCCAACCCTGATCGCCGCCGCCTCATGACACCCGTCCGCTTCAGGCCCCTCCTTCGCGCCACGCTCATCCCGCTGGTGATCGGCCTGCCGGCCGGCCCGCTTGCGGCGCAGGACTGGGTGCAGGCCACCTACGAGGCGCTCCCGGCCGCCACCGGGAGGGTAGCCGGCGGCCTGACCGCCGCTCCGGCCGGATTGAACGCCGGCACCGACTCGTCCGGCCGCACGGCGAACTTCGGTCCGCTCGCGCTGAATCTGGCGGCCTTCGGCGAGGTTGAATATTCCGACAATGTGCGCCTCGACCCGGCCGGCGAGGCCGGGCTGACCGTTGCCGGAGGCCTCCGGTTCGACGCCACCTACGCCTTCTCCCGTCTGCAGGATCTTTCGCTGCGAGGCACCTTTTCCACCCACGCGCCCGTCGTCGGTCCCGGCCGGCGGGAGCGGCTGTTCTCCGTCAGTCCGGACTCCGCCCTCCGGTTCAATCTGTGGATTCGCCAGCTGCGGGTGTCACCATTCCTAAGATACAGCCGGCACTTCGACCCGGTGCTCTCGCCCGTGGTTAACGACACCGTCATCCTTGACCAGGCCGCGGTCACGACCGGCGTCCAGGCGGATTTGCCGCTCCACGCAGCCGGAGTGCAGCTGTTGTTCCTCCGCGATCGGCGGAGCCAGCAGGGAGACCGTGATCTCTCCCGCACCGCCTGGAGTGACGTCGCTGCCCTCCGGCTGGTGCGCCGGCTGACCCCGGGCCAGACTTTGATCGCGGACGTCGCCGTGAATTCCACGACCATGGTCGGCGGACCGGCGGACGATGCGCGGCTTTTGTCCCTCGTGCTCACCGACGAATGGCTGATTTCCCGGCGCCTCACACTGCGCGCCGGGGCGGGCATCACCCGGCACAGCTACCGCGGATCCCGTCTCGCCTCCGATACCACCGCGGCCACGCGTCCGGTTTACTCCGTGGCGGTCAGCCACGAGGCCCGATCCAATCTGACGTACGATCTCCGGTACCAGCGGAGCCTGCAGGACGGCGTCGGATCAAATTTCTACCGCTTGGACGACCTGACATTCGCCCCACGGTATCGATTCAGCGAGGCCTTCCATCTCGAGGCTGGGGCCACACATCAATGGGTCCGTGAGTCCGGCCGGGACGCCGAAATCGCCCGCCGCTGGACCGCCAGCCTCGGCGTCGGCGTCGACCTCAACGCGCGGCTCAATCTGCGGCTGGGGCTGGGCCGGACGATTCGGTCCTCGAACGATCCGCTCCGGCGCTACGGCCAGAACCGCCTCACCTTCCAGATCAACCAGGCCCTCTGAACATGCGCCCCGCCGTTTCCCTGCTCTTGTTTTCCCTTCTGGCCGGGCCCGCCTGCTGGCCGATGGCCGCCGCCGAACCCGCCCCGCCGCTGGAACTGCGGGTCGGTGACCGCCTCCGTTTTGCCGTGACCGAGGATCCGGAAGCCGGCGCCGACCTCGTCGTCACCACCAGCGGCATGATCGATCTGCCGCTCCTGGGGCTCCGTCCAGCCGCCGGCCGGACGGTCGAACAGGTCACGGCCGAAGTCCGCGCCGCGCTCGAGGCCGACTACTTCGTGCGGGCCACCGTGCGCCTGAGCCTCATCGATCGACCGGAGCGGGCGGCCAACCGCGGCCGCGTTTTCCTCGCCGGCCAGATGCGGAAGATCGGCGTCGTGGAAATCGATCTGACCGAGAAGAATACGGTGGGGCGCGTCATTCTTGCGAACGGGGGGCTCAGTGACTTCGCCGACGCGCGCCACATCAATATTGTCCGGAAATCCGGACCCGCCGGCGAACTCGAAACCCTCACTGTCGACCTCGAGGAGGTCCTGAAAAAGGGCCGCATCGACCGTGACGTCCCGCTCGTCGACGGCGACTTCGTCTTCGCCGATGCCAAGCTGATCAACTGGTAGCGGACCACGCCCATGCTGCCCCTCAATTTCAATTTCAGCAGCTTCCTGTCGGCGAAGGCGCGCGCCTACCTTTTCCTCGTCCCCCTCGGGATCGTGTGCGGCACGGGCTACGCCGCCTACCGTTTTTCCAAGCTGCCCACTTCGTTCCAGACCACCAGCCGCATTGTCATCAGCGGACGGCTCAACTTCTCCGAAGGCAACCCGGTGGCGAACGAGCTTCTCAGCGTCCTCGGCACCCAGCTGGAAATCATGACCAGCGAGGAATTGCGCGAACGTGCGATGCTGAAGCTGCGGCTCGAACAGCCGTGGGCGACGATTCGTCCCGACCTTTCGGCGCGCCAGCTTCCCCGCACCACCATCTTCGAGCTCACCGCCACGGGCAGCACCGCACCGTATCTGCAGCGCTACCTGGAGCTCGCGATGGAGGAGTACGTCGCCGTCCGCCGTGAGCAGCGCCTCGATTCCTCCCGCTCCGTCATGGATCAGATTTCCTCCGAAATCGCGCGGCTGGAAAAGACCGTCGCGGAACAGGAGGCCGAGCTCTTTCGGTTCAAGCAGCAGCGCAACATCGTCTTTTGGGAACAGCAGTCGACCACCGCCGCCCGCTTTCTCTCCCAGCTCAAGAACCGGGAGGCCAGCCTTCGCATGCAGCTCCAGCTCTTCAGTCTGCTGGAGCACTCCGGCGACCGCGAGAACGCGGTCGAGCACGCCGCGGCCTTTGCGATCGAATCCGACGCCCTCCCGAGCCGCGCGCGCGCCCCGCGCAGCGCCGCGGGTGATGCGGCCGCCGCCCAAAAGCTGCGGTTGCGCGAGCTGGAACTCGAACGCGAGATCCTGGCCGGGACCTTCCGCCCGAAGCATCCTCGGTATCAGAAAGTCGAGGCCGAGATTACGAAAGCCCGCCGGCGCGTCCGCTTCGTCGAAGAAGAGGACGCCGCCGCGCTTAAGGTCGAGGTCCAGGGCCTCCGCGGGGAACTCGAGACCATTCGTGGCGCGATGGACGAATGGGAGCGGAAGGTCCTCGAATCGAGCCAGGTCGAGGCCGAGCATCAAAAGCTCCAGGCCGGGCTCGCCCGTACCCGTGAGTTGTATCAGCGACTCATTGCCAGCGTGCAGAATATCGATTTTCGCAAGGGCGTCGACGAGGAGATCGTGCAAATCCTCAAGCGCCCGGGCCACGCCTCCGAAATCGTGCTCAACGCCGCAGCCGCCGTGCGCGGGGGCATCTTCGGCGGGGCCGTCGCC
>CAINHV010000468.1 GCA_903848965.1 uncultured Opitutia bacterium
CGCCGAGGCTGGTTGGAGTCCGACGCTCTTCGGCCCCGGCGGAGCCCGGCCCTCCAGTGAAGTGTGACTCTAGAACAATTTCCGCTGCTGCAGCGCGTCGCGCTTCTCGCCATCGAGCGTGCTGAGCGCGAGGAGTTGCATGACGCTCAAGCCGGCGATCTGCGGATCGCGGGCCAGCGCGGCCAGCAACAAGGCACCCGCGAGCGCATCGTAGAGTGCCGCATGATACCGGCGCCGATCGGAGGGGCAGTGGGACGCCGCCAGTGCATCGAGCTCCGGCTGCAGGCCGGCCGCGGTGATCAGCGCTTCGAGCTGGCCCGAGCCGAGGCGCGGATAAAGCTGGGCGTAGAGCCGCGCCGAATCGATCCACGGACCCCACTCGATCACCTCCGCTCCCGGCCGCGCAAAATCCGGGGAACTCCGCGGATAGGGCCAGACCGCCTTGAGAAGGGAATTTTCCGCCCCGGCATAGTGCGCCGCCAGCGGGCCGCGCTCGCGGAACCCCGCGAATCGTTCCCAATCCTCGGTGAACGGAGCGTGCTGCTCCAGGGCTTCCGCCCTCAGGCCGTGGACCGCGGTGTCTTCCGGCCGCACCCAACCCGTCGCCCGGCAGAGACGCGTTACCGACTCCGTGATCTGACCGTGGTGCACGCAGGCCACGCCGTATTCGAGAATACCACCGACGCGGCTGCCTTCGAAATCGACAAAGAAAATGGGCTGCTCGAACCAGGACATGGAGAGATCAAGAGACCAGAGACCAGACGACCAAAAGACAAACCGCCGCTGGCCCAACCCAACATTCGGTCTCTGGGCTCGCCACTCTCTGGTCCCTTTGTCCTTTTGTCTCTTTGTCAGCTGCCTTCTGGTCTCTTCCCCACCGTGGATCTCACCCCTTATCGCACCTTCATTCACGAACTCGCCCGCGAAAGCGGTGAGTTCATCAAGCCGCTGTTTGGTCAGGCCGGGCTCGCCGTGGAGCGGAAGGATGATCAGAGCCCTGTCACGGCGGCGGACCGCGGGGCGGAGGAACTCCTGCGGGCGCGGATTGCCCAGCGCTTTCCCGCCCACGGGATCATCGGCGAGGAGCACGGCAGCGATCGGCCCGACGCCGAGTGGGTCTGGGTGCTGGATCCGATCGATGGCACCAAAAGCTTCATCACCGGCGTGCCGCTGTGGGGCACCTTGATTGCCCTCACCCATCAGGGGCAACCGGTCCTCGGCTGTATCCACCAGCCCATCCTCGATCAACTCATGATCGGTGACGGCCAGACGACGACCTTGAACGGTCAGGCGGTCCGCGTGCGGCCGTGCCCCAAGTTGAGTGAGGCCACCCTTCTGTTCAGCGACACTTTCACGCCGCCCGCGCATCCGAGCTGTCAACCATTCGACGACCTCCGCCGCCACGTGCGGCTCGCGCGCACCTGGGGCGATTGCTACGGTTACCTGCTGCTGGCGAGCGGACGCGCCGACGTGATGATGGATCCGATCATGAATCCCTGGGACATCGCGGCCCTGGTGCCGATCGTCCGCGGAGCCGGCGGCGTCATCACCGACTGGAACGGCGGCCCGGCTTATCCGGCGAGTTCAACGATCGCGGCGGGATCGGCCGAACTGCATCGGCAAGTTCGCGCCGCGCTGGCCTGAGAGGGTTGCGCGTGGCCCTGGTCTCCGACCCGTGAAAGACGTGAGGCGAGGCGGATCCATCTCCACGGATCTGGAGACCCGCGCCACCCAACCAAGGCATCGAGGCATGGACAGGATTTCCCGGATTCCTGCCAGGACGGTCCGGACCGAAAGTCTCGGTGCGTCAGCGACGCGGACGGCGGGCCGGCTTGGCGGTCCACTCCGCCGTGATCCGAGACGTGATTCCGCCGCGACCCTTCCAGTCGGCCACAATCGTGAGCTGGCGGGGCGCCATGGCCCGACCCAGGTCGTCACAGATCTTGTTGGTCACCGCCTCGAAGAAGATCCCGTCGTTACGAAACGCGTGGAAGTACAGCTTCAGCGACTTCAGTTCCACGCAGCGCTGGTCCGCGACGTAGCGCACCGTGATGGCCGCGAAATCGGGATGACCCGTAATCGGGCACATCGACGTGAATTCGTGATGCGTGTGCTCGATCACGTAATCCCGACCAGGGGCGGGATTGGGAAAGAATTCGAGGATCTTGGGATCGGCCATGGCGGGAATTAAGAGCGCCGAATGGCGAGTGACGAGTGTGGAAACAGCTCCGAAGCCGCGGGCATGGGAGCGCGGACAACTGTCGGACGCTGAGCACTGCCGCGTGGCACGGGTCTCCCGACCCGTGACGACCGCAGGAATTTCGAGTCCGTCTTTCATGGGTCTGGAGACCCATGGCACTGGCGGACAGGTTTCAGTGCGGGAACAAACCTACTGCGTTCACGCAGGCTCCAGCCGAACTTCAGCTCAGATCGCCGTCTCCGTGAACCGGCTTTCGCGGATCACGGTGATCTTGATCGTGCTGGGATACTGCAGCTCTGCCTCGATCCGGCGGCGCAGCTCCTTGGAAATCTCGCGGGCCCGCTCGTCGGTGACATCGTGCGGTGAGACCACGACGCGAATCTCGCGTCCGGCCTGGATGGCGAACGCCTGCTGCACGCCCTCGAGCGACATCGCGAGTTTCTCCAGCCCGCCCAGCCGCTGAATGTAACTGGTCATCGACTCGGCCCGGGCACCCGGCCGGACGGCGGAGATGGTGTCCGCGAGAATGAGGAGGCCGGCGTAGACCGTCTCGGGCTTCACTTCCTCGTGATGGGCAGCGACCGCGTTGACGACGATCGGAGTCTCACCGTAGCGCTTGATGAACTCCGCGCCGATCATGGCATGGCTGCCCTCGAGTTCGCCGGGCACGCCCTTGCCGATGTCGTGCAGGAGACCGGCGCGCTTGGCGACGTTGGGATCGAGCCCGACCTCGCTCGCGATGATCGACGCGAGGAACGCGGTCTCGACGGAATGATCGAGCACGTTTTGGTTGTAGGAAAACCGATACTTCAGCCGGCCGAGCAGCTTGATGATCTCGGGGTGAAGCCCGTTGATGTTGAGCTTCGCCACCGCCTCTTCCCCGGCCTGCGTGGTGACAAGGTCGATGTCGTCCTGGGCCCGCTTGACGAATTCCTCGATCGAGGCCGGGTGGATGCGTCCGTCCTTCACCAGGGCATCGAGGGCGGTGCGGGCCACCTCGCGGCGGACCGGATCGAAGGAGGACACGAGGACCATCTGCGGCGACTCGTCGATCAGGAGCGTGACCCCGGTGGCCGACTCGAAGGATTTGATGTTGCGACCCTCGCGACCGATAATTCGGCCCTTCATTTCCTCGCTGGGGAGCTGGATGATCGTCGCGGTGAGATCGTTGTTCGGCTTGATGGAGATCCGCTGCATGGCCGAGATAAGGATCCGGCGGGCCTCGTTCTGCAGTTCCTGCTCGGACTTCTCCATCGTCGCGCGCCGCAGCGCGCGCAACTCATCCTGACACTCGAGCAGGACCTCCTCGCGGAGCTGCTTGCGAATTTCCTCCGCGTCGAGCTGCGAGACGCCCTCGAGCCGCTTGCGGACATTCTTCGACAGCGCGCGGATGGCATCGCGCGCCTGCTTCACGGCCGCGGTCTCGCGATTCACGCGCTCCTGCCGCTGTTCCAGGTGGTAATCCAGGAGCGCGAGCGATTCCTCATGGGCGCGGATTTCGCGGAGCCGGACATCGCTCTCGATCCCGCGGCGATCAAATTCCCGGTTCAGCTCGGTGCGCCTCTCCTGAATCTCGGATTCCGCCTTCTGCTTGATCTCCTCGGCCCCGACCGCGGCCTCGCGGCGAGCGACCTCGAGGAGTTCCGCCGCCTGTTCGTGGGCGACGCGGCGGGTGTGACGGGTGAACGCCCACACCACGAGGAAGCCCATGCCTCCCCCCATGACCAATGACGCCGGGATCGACCGCTTAAGCGTGTCGAGCTCAGCAATCAGAAACGCGAAGTCGGCTGCGTTCACTGACATCAAGTGGCCGCAGAACGTAGGACGCGACCGACAAACCTCAAGTCCGGGTTTTGGCTCCGCCAAAACCTAGGGTTTCCGCGAAGCGGAAACCCGCTGAAACGCCGGCAGGGTGTCGTCGAGAATTTGCTGCATCCGGGCCAGCGCGGCGGCTTTGCCGTCGGAGGAGTCGGTCTGCATCAAAACGTACGCCCAACGGTCGGCCCGGGCGCGAGTCACGCGATTCCAGGCATCGCGCAGGAGACGCTCCCAGTGGGTCGCGACGACCGTCCGGCTGTCGACAAACCAATAGACCGCGAGCTGCGGCACGATCACCTTCCCGTGCGGCGAGGCCATTTCCCGCCGGACCTCGAGGACGGTGGAGGGAAAGGAGCCGGCCGCGCCGGAGGCGGAGGGAAACTGAAACTGATGGCGGGTCGCCGCGTCGATCGTCCAACCCTGGCCGACGAGGCAGAGTTCAGGTCGATGGATGGACGTTCGATCGCGTCCGCTCAGGACCACCGAGAGCAGGACGTCGCGCCTCGGTTCGGCGAGGGAAACGTAGACCTTCCGGGAGAATCCGGTGTCGGCCGGCAGGATCTCGCGCTCGATGGGCGTGACCTCCGCCCGGCGCCCGATCCAATCCGTGCCGAGGAACGCCGGCAGTTCCACGGGATTCAACTCGTCCGCCGCGAGGACAACGCCCGCCGCGCCCCGGTCGGGAGAGGTCGCCAGATGATGAAGAAAGGCTGCTTCACCCAGCGCGACCAAAGTCACGATCGCCGGGATCAGGATCGGGCGACGGAGGACGGATGCCCGCGGAAGAAAATCGGCGGGCGGTGAAACTTCGATCCCGCCCTCCTCATTATCCGCCGCCCGTTTTCCGTCCTCGGGTGGTCCCAGGCCGCGTTCCGGCCAGCACCGCTGCATCAAGGTCACCGTCCCGAGCACGCCACCGAGCACAATGACGAAGACCCCGTAGCCCATGATGTCATGGACCCGATCGCCCCACGCCGAACCGCCCCATTGCGCGGCGAAGATGATGGCGGCGATCCGCGCGACGTTGCCGACGTAGACCAGCGGCAGGCACAGGAACAGCACGAAGGCGCGCCGCCACCAGCCTTCGAAACTGAGGTATCCAACCAGCAGCGACAGCGCGGCGAGGGCCGTCAGCGAACGAACGCCGGAACACGCCGCGGCCACATCGTAGTTGTAGCGGCCATCGGGGGCGAAGAGCTGGGTGCCGCTGCGCAGCACGTCGATTCCGGCGATCGAAGCCAGCAGGGCGCTGGCCTCGATCACCCAGAGCCGGAGCCAGAAGCCCACGGAATCGAGCACGTTGATCGGGATGGCGAAGATCAGGAACGCGAGAGGGAACAACGCCGCGCGTCCCCAGCGGGCGCCGCCCGCGAGCGCCAGGACGCCCCAGGAAAAAATCAGCAGCGCCACGATCGAAACGCGCGCCTGCTGGGCGGCAAAGCCCACCGCGTGCAACGCGAGCCCGCCGAGCAGCGCGGCCAGGGCCCAGCGCCAGAGGTGGTCGACCGACGCTGGGCCGCCGGATTCGACGCCGGCCTTTGGCCCCTTCGCCGGCTGAAGGTTTCGCCACCACAGCCAGGCGCTGAGGCCCAGAATCACCCAGCCGTGCTCGGACTCGGCCCGCGGATCGAGCCACTGGCCACCCCACCAGCGGAAGAGCGAGGCCGATTTGATGTAGCCAAGCGTGGAATTCCCGTAAAATTGAAACAACCACACGCCGGCTGCCGCGCACGCGAGGGCAGCGCTGCGGCCCGCGTGCCAGCCGCCCGAACCGGGGTGCGCAGAATCATTACGCATGCGAATCGTCTACAATCTGCGCGACCAAAATTGGGAAACAACCAAATCCTTGGGCGTGCTGCAGGGGTCGTTGCGCATCCTCGAGGGCTTCGCCGGCCTGCCAGGGATCGAACGCCTCGACGTGCTCGCTAACCGTTCGCTCGCCGCGCGACTGTCCCACCTCGGAGCCCTCGCGCCCTTCCTCCGGATCCATGGATTGAAAACGCCGGCGCCGTCGGGTTGGTCGCGGCTGCTCTGGGATCACTGGTCGGTGGTGCGGCACACCAATGCCCTCAGCCCCGACTGGCTGCTGCTGCCGAAGGGCTTTTCGCCTCTCGCCCGCTGGCCGCGCGCCCGGGTGTCGGCATATGTGCACGACAATATCTTTGCCTACTATCGGGAACGCGGCGCCCGACCCTTTCCCGTGGGCCAGGCCACCCTGTTCTCGAGATCCCTGGCGCGAACGGCTGCCCGGGCGGAAGTGGTCGTCACCAATTCCGAGTTCACCGCGGCGGAACTCAATCGCACCTGCCATCCGCGCGTGCTGCCGAGGGCAATTGGGGCGCCGGTGGCGGTGACGGCGGCCGGGACCGACGCCCTACGCTCCGGAGAGGCGCTGCTGCTGCTCACTTCGGCCTGGCCGCACAAATTGACGGCCCGAGCGATCGACTGGTTGCAGCGCTGGCAGCGGGAGACGTCGTCACTCCGGTCGGTCCACGGAATTGGCACGCTACCAGCGGGCGTAAGCTGGCCGCGGCAGGAGGGATGGCACCACCATGGCCGGGCAAATGACGATGTCTTCGCCCGGCTGCGGCGGGAGTCAGCCGCCCTGATCTACTTCTCCGCCTACGAAGGCTATGGGCTTCCGCCCGTCGAAGCCGCCACCGAAGGCCTGCGGGCCGTGGCCTCGGATCTTCCGCCGCTGCGCGAGACCATGCCTGCCTCGAGCCTTTTCGCGAACGAGGACTTTGCGTCGTTCTCAGCCACGCTGAACCGGGTCCTGGCCTCTCCCGCGGCGGCCCCACTCCAGCTGGCCACCCCGGTCGACGTGGCCCGCCGTTGGCTGGCCGCCTTGAGCCCGGTGCGCCGCACGACGTCCGGTTGAAGCCGGCCTGAACCGACGGAGGCCGCGCGTTGACCACTCAAGGGTGGACTTCATGTGCCACGGAATCTTTCTAACCTTCACATGGGCGGCGCCACCTCTGCATCGAAATCGCTGGCGACGAATCCGGATTGGCGGTTTCGCCAGATGGGGACCGGCGCCGGGGCCCTCATCGCCGCCCGGATCGTCGCGGCGCTGTGCGGAATGGTACAACTGCCGATCGTGCTGGCCGCACTCGGCGTCGAGGGCCTGGGTGTCTGGCTCGTGCTGATGGGACTGCTGTGGTCGCTCGCCATTCTCGACTTCGGGCTGGGCGCCGCGGCGCAGAATCAAGTCACCGCGCTGATCGCAGATGGCCGCCGGTCGGAAGCGGCGGCGGTGCTGGGCCGCACGCGGCGGCAACTCCTGCTCGTCGCCGGCGGCGTCGTCATCGTCGGGCTCCCGCTGGCGCTGGCCGGCCCGTGGTCCGAGTGGTTGGGGATCACCAACCCGGCGCTCGAGGCGGCCACGCCGGCGGCCGTCGCGATCGTCCTCATCGCGGCGGCCGTCGCGGTGCCCTGGTCACTCGCGAGCCGGACCGCGGCGGCCTTGCAGCAAACCTGGATCATTGGGCTTTGGACCATGGCGGGCAGCGTCCTCGGCTTGGGTGCGATCATCGTGGCGGCGCGGCTGCAATGGACCCTGGCCGGTTTCGTGGCCGCCGGCTGCATCCTGCCGGTCGCGCCCCACGTGGGCACGTGGTTGACGCTGCGCCGGCGGGAGTCCTGGTTGCGATCGGCGGGCGAGGTGCCTCCGGCGGCGAGTGACGCGTGGCGTGGGGGGATTTTCTTTTTCCTGCCGGAATTGGGCGCCACGATCCTCGGGGCGTTCGTCCCGCTGTTGGTGGCGATCTTCGCCGGGCCCGTCGGGGCCGCGGCGTTCAGCGTGCTGCAGCGGCTCTACGGTTTTGCGGTGCAGGTGCAGATGACCGGGCTGGCCGCGACCTGGCCGGCGTATGCCAATGCGGCCGCCACGCAGGACGGCGATTTCGCGCGCCGGACCTTTCGCGCCACCTGGTGGATCACGGCGCTGGGTTTCGTGACGCCGACCCTTCTCCTCACGCCGCTGATGCCGACGGTGGTCCGCTGGTGGCTCGGAGCGGGCGCTCCCGCGATTGAACCCTCGCTGCTTTGGATCATGGCCGCCTGGCACGTCCTGCAGTTCTGCGGCCGGCCCATCGCCATCCTGCTCCATGGGCTCGGTCGGATGCGCGGCCTGACGGCCGCGGGTTGGATCGGGATCGCCGTCGCCCTTCCCCTCTGCGCCATCCTCGGCCCGAGGTGGGGTGCGGCCGGCGTCGTCGTGGCGCTCGCGGCTCCGTACTTGTGCCTGAGCCTGCCCATGACCGCGTGGCAGGCGCATCAGGCCCTCGCTGAAATTTCCGCCGGTCGAAGCCGAAAGCCATGAACCCGGGGCCTCAACTCCCTGGCTGGCTGCGCGGGATAATCGCCCGCCGCCTCGCAGGTTCCAACCCGTCCGGCCACGCGATTGCCCGGCCCATCGGGATCTACAAGGTGGATCGCATTGGTGACTTCGTGCTCGCGACCGGTGCGATTCATCTGCTCGTCGAGCGCTTCGGCGCGGAGAATTGCCGCCTCATTGTGTCCGAGGCCGCGGCAGAACTGGCGGCCGCGGAGTTTCCACTCATGTCCCGCTGGACGGCACCCGAGGCCGCGAACGGCGTGTGGCGCGAAATGCGTCCCCTGCGCGCGCGGTTGCAGCGCACTTGGGGCGCCGAGCACTTCGAAGGACTGGTCTGCCTTCGTCATGCGCGCTCGCTGTACCGGGATCTCTCCCTGACCTGGATCTCCGCCACCGCCTGGCACGGCCTGGGCGAGCGCCCTTCGAGACGATCGTTGCATCTGGGGAACCGGCCAGCCCTTGCGGTCGCGTTTCCCCCGGCGGCCGACTCCCCCTGGAGCCGGGAGCTGCTCGCCCATCGGGAGGTCCTGGCCCCGCTCCTCGGGCGGCCCCCGACCTGGGAGGAACTTCGCCCCCGCCTGACTCAGGTCCAGCCGACCCGCGGCGCCGAGGTCGTGCTCTGCCCGTTCGGCGGCGAAAGGATTCGGGACTACCCGACCGCCGGGTGGGTCGCGGCGTGTCGCGCGGCTTTCGGCCGGGACGATGCCGAAGTGCGGCTGGTCGGCCCCGCCGGCCGACGGCGTGAACTGGAGGACCTGGCTCAGGCTTTGCGCGACGGTGGTATCCGCGCGAGCGTGACGACAGGCCTGTCCCTGCGGGCGTTCATCCGCGTCCTCGCAGCGGCCCGGCTGATTCTGACGGTGGAAAGTGCCGCCGCCCACATCGCCACGGCGCTCGACAAGCCGGCCGTGGTGGTGATCGGGGGCGGTCACTTCGGCTGGTTCGGCCCGTGGGGTTCCGCGTCGCGCCAGCGCTGGGTGCAGCATTCGCTCGACTGCTTTGGCTGCCAGTGGAACTGCACCCGGCCGACCGTGGAGTGCCTCCGTAAAGTTTCTCCCGCCGCCATCGCCACGGCCATCACGGAAGTCCTGCCGCGATGAAATTTCCATCTCACGCGCACGTGATCGTCATCCCGGCGTACAACCGGCGGGAAATCACGCTGGCCGCACTGGCGGGACTCGCCGCCGATGACGTGTTCGCCTGGGCCACGATTTTGATCATGGACGACGGATCGACGGATGGCACCAGCGAGGCGGTGGCTCGATCCCATCCGGCCGCCGCGATCCTCCGCGGCGACGGATCGTGGTGGTGGGGCGGCGCGATTCGGCGGGGCATGGAGTGGGCCCTGCGCCACGGCGCGCAGTCCATCTATTGGTTGAACGACGACTGTCGCCCGCCTCCGGGGGGCCTCGCGGCGCTGCGCGACTTCTCGGCCCGGGACAATCGCGTGGCGTGGATCGAGGCCCGCGCCCCGGGCGGCTGGTCCTATGGCGGCTACCGCCGGACGGCATGGGGCCTGCGACGCTGCCGGCCCGATGAGGAAGCGCAGGGAAACGTGGAGACATTCTCCGGCAACTGCGTCTGCCTGCCGCGCGGCTGGATCGAGCGGGTCGGGCTGCCGCACGATTCCCAGTTTCCCCATGGGCTCGCCGATCTCGACTACGGCCTGCGGCTTCATGCGTCCGGTGCAGAGCTGAAGGCGTTACCCGGTGTTATCGCGGAAAGCGCCAACCCCGCGCGCAGCGCCGAGGAATCCTGGCTGGGGAGCTCGCGGCGGATGCGGGACATCTGGCGCGATTTCGATTCGCCGCGCAGCTTCCTGCATTTCCCCGCCTGGCGCCGTTTCGCGCTCCGGCACTGGGGCCTGGCGTGGGGCTGGGTGGTCTTCGCCCTGCCGTATGTTCGCTGGTTCCTGATTGCTGTCGTGCGGGGCGTGGCCCCCGGCCTCGCCCGAAGCCTGGCCGCGCGGAAACAGGCTGGAGCGGATTAACCCCCTAACTCACCCAGCGGTCGCGAAAAATCCCGGCGCTGACGAGGACGGCATTGACGCAGGCCCGCCAGTCCGCGCCCCGGCTTTCGCACAGCAGCCGGCCGGCGAGGGCGGTCGAGGCCCCAGGTTGATGCGTCAACTTCGCCTGCGCCAACAGGGCCTGCAGCACATAACGCCGCCGCGCCGCCCGGGAGTAGAAGTCAGGTCGCAGGGCGAGAATTCGGGCCGCGGCGGCGCGCAGCGAAGCGGGATTGGAATTCACGCGGGGCCCGGGCTGCGGGTAAATGTCGACCAACGGCTCGGCGACCACCGGCACGGACGCCACACCGGTGACCTGCAGAAGGCGATGGGCAAACTCCGCGTCCTCCCCGGCCGGCAGCGACTCGTCGAAGCGGGTGCCGTCGGACCGGCGATGAAAGAGCAGCGGCGTGTTCCAACGGGCGCGGAGGATGAGATCGTCTCCCGTCCAGCTGGCGCGATCACATTGGACCGCCCGGGTCCGCCCCTGCAGGTGAAAGCAGGCTCCGCAGAGCACAGCCGGCGCCCCCGTGGCCGAGGCCAGCGCGTGCTGGCGGGCCAGTTTACCGGGCCGATAAGCGTCATCATCATCCAAGTACGTGACCCAGTGACCTTGGGCCACGGCCAGGCCGGCGTTGCGGGCCGTGGCGGCGTTGCGCCGCGACGCCGGCTGGACGAGCCGGATCCGGGGATCGGCCAGCCACGCGGTTCCTTGGAATTGATCCGCCACGGGCGGCTCGCGCCGGTTGTGATCGATCACGATCAGCTCCCAATCGGATTCGGTCTGGCCCAGGACGCTGGCGATGGCCCGCGGCAACAGTGGTCCGCGATCACAGGTCGGCAGGATCACCGAAATCAAAGGCATGCGGCCAGCGTGCCGGCCCGAGGGCGCGGCTCAAGCCACCAGCGCGCGATTTGCGGGGTTGCTCCGCGCGAACAATTGCCGGAGGGATAACCGCGTGGACTTGGTGCTCAAGCAGCGGCTGCTGGCAGCCGGCGCACTGGCCGTGGCGCTCTTCGCGGGCTGGCAGATTGCCCAGGGCAGCCTCGGGCTGGTCCTGGCCATGATGGCGCTCGGACTCCTGATTCTGGCCACCTTCCTCCTGCGGGTGGACCCGGATGCGCTGGTCGCCGGCGCCGTGATCGTCGGCTACCTGGTGGGCAATCGCGGTTTCGCCCAGCTCCATCCGCCAAATCTTCCGCTGCTGCCAGGCGAGTTGGCCCTCGGGCTGGGGTTGGCGTGCGGGGCGTGGCGCTGGGCCCGCAGCCACACCGTCCCGATCCGGCGGGATTCCCTCAACGCCGCCCTGCTCGTCTGGATTGCGATCAGCGCCGTGCAGCTGCCGCTCAATTTTATGGAGTTCGGGCTGCTGGCCGTCCGCGACTTCGCCATGGTCTACTACGCAACGTTCTTCTTCCTCGGCCAGGCGTGGGCGGAGAGTGACTCGAGCCGCCGGTGGCTGACCGGCAGCCTCTCAGTTGGGCTCGCGTTGACGGTGCCGGTCTTCGCCGCGTTCCTGCGCTGGCCGGAGTTCTTCACCTCCCGGCTGCTGGTTGCGGGCAACCCCTTGATTTTCGTGAAGAGCGATGTGGCCGGCAGCTTCATGGCCGGTGGTGCCTTCTGGTTTGCGGAGCGATTCACCCGCACGCGACGGCCCGGTTGGTTTGCCCTTTGCGGCCTAGGTGTCGTGGGCGTCGCGGCGAGCAACAGCCGGGCCGCCGTGGTGGCGCTGGCCGGGGGACTGCTTTGGCTCGTCGTCCTGCGGGCATGGCGGATCGCCGGGACGATCACCGCGTGCTTCGCTGTCGGGCTCGCCGGGCTCGCGATCCATGCGGCGATCACGAAGCAGCCCTTCACCCAGACGCCGTTCTACCGGATCTATGAAAGCGCGGCCTCAATCACGGATCTCCAGAACAACCGCACCTACCTCGCGGCGGATCTCGGCGACAAGCCCGACAACAACCAGTTTCGCCTTATCTGGTGGCGGACGGTGGTGGAGGAAACTTGGGCGGATGGCCGCTTCTTCGGGCTCGGATTCGGGGCGGACCTCGCGGCGGATTTTCTCCGGGTCTATTATGCGGACACGGCCGAGGACTTTTCGGCCCGGAGTCCCCACAACTTCATGCTGTCGGTCTTCGGTCGCACCGGCTTGGTCGGCTTCGCGACGCTGCTGGTGGTCCTCTTCGCGATGATTGCAAGGACCCGGCTCGCCGGCCGTGAGTCGCTGCAAGCGAATCAGCCCGACTCGGCACTCGCCCCCTGGCTGCTGGTGTGGGCGATCTTCACGGCCGCGTGTTTTGGCGTCGTCCTCGAGGGGCCGATGGGCGCGATCGTCTTTTGGATCACCTTGGGAATGGCCAACGCCTGGACCCAGCGCACCGCGAGTACGACCGCCATCGAGGAGGCCGCCGAGCCCGTGGCGGCGTTGCCGGCGGGCGCCCGCTAAGCCGGAACGACTCCGTGCATTCTGTGCCGTCGGTGGTTAGAAAATCCGAAGTATAACCACCGATTGCACCGATTTCACCGAAAGGACCCGTTGCATTGGAACCGGAGCATCAAGGCCGGAACGTGAGGTTAGGGCCGATTCCTGGCTTCCTGGATTCCGGCTCAAACCCGGCTCGTTCGAGCAGTTGGAGATTGAAGCCAGAAACTTCTTCTTTGCCCCGCTCGTTGATTTCCCGCCGCTCACCCGGCGGGCTACAAATTTCGCCTCTTCGCGATTTCCATTGGATTGATCCGGCTGGGTCGAAAAGGGTCGGTCTGTCGGCACGCGAGATCGAAGCGAGACAGACTGCGGCCTCGTCGCCACGCGGCTCCCCGCGATCCTGTCCGTCCCCAAACCAATCCTGTCCATCCTGTCGAAGTTTGCCGCCCGGTTTCGTTTCCCGGATTGCACCCTCCGGCGCGAACGATTCCTTGAGCTGACAAATCGCACCTGTGGTTTGTTTCGCTTCGTGAATCTTCCCACTCCCACCGACTATTTCAGCGTCTTCAAATCGACGACTCGGGGTAACTGGGACCTGCTAACCCCGTTGGCCTTGGTGGGACTGAGCCTGTTCGGGATCGCGTTCATCTATTCCGCCCAGTTTTCCGTGCCCCGGTCGACGACCGACGGCTTTGTCGGCCTGTTGCGCCAGGAATGGTTCAAGCAAATCGTCTACCTCGGCCTGGGGGCCGGGATTTACACGGTGGTTTCGCTCACGGACTACCGCTTCTGGCTCAGCGTGGCCCATTGGATCTATGCCGCCTGCCTCGTTCCACTGGTGGTGGTCCTCATCCCCGGCGTGGGCGGCGAGGCGGCCGAACGCTGGGGTGCGAGCCGCTGGATCCCGCTCGGCCCTTTCGGCTCCTTTCAACCCTCGGAAACAGCGAAGATCGCGGTGCTCCTGATCACCGCGAGCGTCCTCGTGCACTCGAAAATTGGCACCGTAAGACAGTCTCTGGGCACGTTGGGGAAATTGGCCCTTGCGGTGGGGATACCCATGTTTCTTATCCTGCTCCAGCCCGACCTCAAGTCGGTGATCGTTCTGCCTCCCATGGTGTTCTCGATGTTGTACGTTTCGAAGCTATCCCCGCGCTTTTTCGTCGGGGCGCTTGGCGCGTTCCTCATCATTGTCGGCCTGGTAGCCTTGGACGCCGCCCGCTACGTCGGGTTCATGGACACCCACGGCTACAGCTACACCAGCGACCGGGGCAAATTCGAGCAGGAGGGCAACCCCATCATGCCGTTCCGCGACTACCAACGGAACCGGATCCTCGCGTTCGCCGCCCCGGAAAAGGTCGATCCCACGGGTACAGGCGTGGCCTACAATCTCGCGCAATCGCTCATCTCGGTCGGCAGCGGCGGCCTGAGCGGCAAGGGTTGGACGGAGGGCACGCAGGCCCAGCTGGGTTACCTGCCCCGCTCCGTCGCCCACAACGATTTCATCTTCTCGGTTATCGCCGAGGAAAAAGGTTTTCTGGGAAGCCTCACGGTCCTGGGCCTGTTTGGGTTGGTGCTGTTTAACGGCATACGCATCGCTGGTTCCGCGAGGGACCGGCTAGGCATCCTGATCGCCATTGGCGTGACGGTGCTCTTCGCGGTGCATGTGTTCGTGAACATCGCCATGACCATCGGGCTGGTGCCCATTACGGGCATACCGCTTCCCTTCATCAGCTACGGTGGCTCCTTTGTGCTCAGTTGCTGTTTGCTTCAAGGACTGGTCCAGAGCGTCTGGCGCTTCAGGAAGGATTTCACATGAAATCCCCAGCGTCATTGACCGCCCTGCCAGAATTTCCTGCGCAGCAACCTGCCGCACTTGGGGTCGCCGTGGATAACCCACCCGCCAGCCATGAGCGATTCATCCCAACCACACTCCGCCGTCCCTCCGGACGTCGCCCAGAAATACGACGAAGAACTCGTCAATCCGCCGCCCACGCCGGAAGCCGTTAAGATCGATAACGCCGAGCTCAAGGCCGGCGCTGACGAACGTTCCAAGAACCGACCGATCCTCCAAAAGATTCTCGCCGTTTTCCAGAAGGATAAGGGCGCCTATCGGGAGCTGATCATCAATTCCGAGCCGCTGGAAAAGCGGGTCGCCCTGCTCGTCGACGGCCGGCTCGAGAAATTCGAGATCGAGCGCGAGTCCGACAACCGGATGGTCGGCGGCATCTACAAGGGCCGGATCAAGAATCTCGATCCGGGCCTCAAGGCCGCGTTCGTCGACATCGGTTACGCCAAGAACGCGTTTCTCCACTACTGGGACATGCTGCCCGCCGCCGCCGACTCGTCCGTCGAGGTCGTCCGCGTGAACAAGAAGAAGAACGCCCCGCCCCGCCCCGCCGAACCCACGGTCAAGGACATCCCCCAGATGTACCCGCCCGGCAGCGAGATCGTCATCCAGGTCACCAAGGGCCCCATCGGCACCAAGGGCCCGCGGACCACGACCAATCTTTCGATCCCTGGCCGTTACCTCATCCTCACGCCGTTCAGTGACGGTTGCGGCATCTCGCGTAAGATCGAGGACCTCGCCGAGCGCAAGCGGCTCAAGACCCTGATCAACGAGCTCACCCTCCCCGAGGGCGTCGGTGTCATCGTCCGCACCGCCGGCGAGGGCAAGAAGGCCCGCTACTTCGTCCGCGATCTCCACATCCTCCTCAAGACCTGGGAAAACATTCAGGCCAAGATGCAGAGCGACCGCGCCCCGGCCTGCCTGTATCAGGAACCCGATGTCGTCGAACGCACCGTCCGCGACTTCCTCACCGAGGATGTCGACCGCGTGCTGATCGACAGCAAGGACGACCACGAGCGCACCCAGAAGCTCGTCGCCCAGATCTCGAAGCGTTCCGCGGGCAAGATCGCCCTCTACAAAGACAGCATCCCGATCTTCGAGCGCTTCAACATCGAGCGCCAGATCGAGCAGACCGGCCAGCGCAAGGTCCCGCTCCCGAGCGGCGGCGAAATCATCATCGACGAGACCGAAGCGCTGATCGCGATCGACGTGAACACCGGTTCGCACAAGAACCGCGGCGGCGAAGAGAAGAACGTCATTTACGCCGTGAACCTCGAGGCCGCGGCCGAAATCGCGCGCCAGATCCGGCTCCGCAATCTTGGCGGCCTGCTCGTGATGGACTTCATCGACATGAAGGAGCGGCGCCACCGCAACGCGATCTACGAGAAAATGGTCGAGCTCATGTCGACCGACAAGGCGAAGAACCACATCCTCCCGATCTCGCAGCTCGGCATCATGCAGATGA
>CAINHV010000469.1 GCA_903848965.1 uncultured Opitutia bacterium
GATGACGTCGCAGATCTTCTCCGCCTCGCTCATGACGTGGGTGGAATAGATCACCGTCTTGCCGCGGGACCGGCACTCGCGGACAAAGCGCAGGACGGCGCGCGCCGTCATCACATCCAGCCCGAGCGTCGGCTCGTCGAAGATCATCACGGCAGGATCGTGGATCAGCGTGCGGGCAATCGAAGTCTTCTGTTCCATCCCGGTCGAAAAATTATCGCACCGGCGGTCGAGAAAGTCGTGCATCTCAAGTTCGTCCGCGAGCCGGCCGATTCGGCGCGCGATCTCTGGATCGTCGAGGTCATGGAGCCGGCCAAAGTACGCGATCATCTCGCGCGCCGTCAGCCGGCCATACAGGGCCGTGCTCGTGGCCAGAAAGCCCATCTGGGCCCGCACCCGCTCGGGCGCCGCGCAGATGTCATAGCCACCGACGAGCGCCGTGCCGCTCGTCGGCCGCAGCAAGGTGGCCAGGAGTCGCAGCGTCGTCGTCTTGCCGGCACCGTTGGCCCCGAGGAGCCCGTAAATCTGGCCCGGTGCCACGGTGATTGAGATGTCCTGCACCGCCGCGACCTCACCGCGCTGCGGATCGCGGAAGGTCTTGGTGAGGTGACGGGCTTCAATCATCGGGCGCGCTGGAGACGAAGAAGCAAACGGGCGGAACCCACGATGGCAACGCGCCCGTTGTCCGGCGCGGGAATCAATCCGCTCGAACGCCGCCCGACTCAGCTCCTTGTCAGTTCGCTCCCACCCGGGCTAGTGTCGCCGGATGAACGCCGCTGTCGTCGTGGTGGGGAGCTACGTCCAGGATCTGATCTGGCGTTGCGCGGAGTTTCCCCGCCCGGGTGAAACCACGCTTGGTGAGTTTTCCTCGGGCCCCGGAGGCAAGGGGTCCAACCAGGCGATCGCCGCGTCCCGCGCCGGGGCCGCCACCTGCTTCGTCGGCGCGGTGGGCGCGGACCTGCTCGCACGGGATGCTCGCGCCTTCTACGACCGCGAGAAGACTGCCTGCCGCCTCGTCACGAAGCCCCGGCATCGCACCGGTACGGCCGCGATCCTCGTCAACCAAGAGGGCGAAAACGAGATCGTGGTCGCGCCCGGCGCCAATGCCGCCCTCGCCTCCCGGGATGTTCCACTCGCGCTGCTGCGATCGGCCCGGGTGGTCGTGGCACAACTGGAGTCCAATCTCGCCGCCACCACCCAGGCACTGTGCCAGGGCCAGCGGGCCGGGGCCACGACGATCCTGAATCCCGCGCCCATGCGGGCGGATTTCGATGCCGCGCTGCTCCGCCACGTTGATGTCCTCATCCCGAACGAAGCCGAGTTCGTCACCTTGCTCAACCGCCGCGTCGCCGGATGGACCGAAGCCCGGCTGCGCCGGCTCGCTCCGGTCCGGCTGCATGAACTCTGTCGGGGCTTGGACGTCCCGACCGTGATCGTCACGCTGGGCGCCCGCGGCTGCTTCTTGTCGGGGCCGGACGGATTCAACGCCCTCCCCGGCCACACGGGACTCCGCGTCGTCGACACGACTGGAGCGGGTGACGCCTTCGTCGGCGCGTTTGCCGCCGGCCTGGTTCGGTTCGATGGCAACTCGCTCCGCGCCGCGATCTTTGCCAATGCCGCCGCGGCGCTGTCCGTGACGAAGACCGGGACGGCCCCGGCGATGCCCCGGGCCGCGGCCATCGCGCGATTCCTCCGCGAACGGAAAATCGCGCTTTGATGGAGAGGCTCGAGTGGCGCGGGTCTCCGACCCGCGAAGACCGCAATGCAGACGGATCCGAATCTAGGCGGGGACGAGCCACGCC
>CAINHV010000470.1 GCA_903848965.1 uncultured Opitutia bacterium
ATCCGAGGTGCTTGCCTTCAGGAGAGAGGATGAGCACGCCGCCGGGTCCGGTGGTCCAGATGTTGCCCTGGGCGTCGAGTCGCAGGCCGTCGCAGGAGCCAGCGCGCTCCTTGCTCTTCAGCGGAGCCGCGAGGAAGACGTCGCGCAGGCCGGAGCCATCGAGTCCGCAGACCGCCACGCGCGGGTTCTTGCCATCGGAGACCGCGAGGTAGAGGGATTTCTGGTCGACGCTCAGGGCGATGCCGTTGGGCCACTGCACGGCCTTGGTCACCAGGGTGACCTTGCCGTCGGTCGCGAGTTTATAGACGCCGTGGTAAGGGGTCTCGGCCTTCTCGCCCTTGGGCAGGCCGTAAGCGGGGTCGGTGAAATAGATCGAGCCGTCCTTGGCCACGCATAGGTCGTTCGGGCTGTTGAAACGGACGCCTTCGTGGTTCTTGGTCGCGAGCGGCACGAACTTGCCGTCGCCGCCGAGGCGGGCGACGCGTCGGGAGCCATGCTGGCAGAGCAGCATGCGGCCCTGTGCGTCGACGGAGAGCCCATTCGAGCCTTGGTTTGCAGAAGGAGCGTCGGTGCCGCTGGGCTGCAGGAAGACGGAAGCCATCGCGTCGCCTTCGATCCACTGATAGGCGATGTTGTTGGGCACGTCTGAGAAGACGGTGCGTCCCTTGTACCACACCGGGCCTTCGGACCAAGAGTAGCCGCCGTTCGAGATGGTCTCGATCTTGGCGGACGAGTCGAGGAGGGCGTCGAGCGCCGGATCGAGCTTCTCGATGGACTGCTTCGGGCCATCGGCGGCGACGGCGGTCAGGACGGAAAGGAAGAAGGCGGGGAGGAACTTCATGAGGAGATGGGTAGGAGATGATTGGGAGGAGGCAAACTAAAGGTAGGGCTGACCACCCTTGGTCAGCCGCGGTTGAGCGAGGGCGCTCAACCCTACCCGGTACAGTCTTTGTCCTCACCGCAAAGGTAAGCGAAGGGCCAATCGGCTTCTGTTTTCACCAAGCCCGCCCTTATCGGGTTCGCTCGCACATAAGCCGTCTTGGCACGCAATTCTCCTGACGACCTTATTCGATGATCGAAGAACCCTTGTTGCCACTTGATAGCATGGCGTTTCGCCAGGATTCCTTTGAAGGCCATGACTGTTCGGCCTAGGCCTGTCGCATGATTCCACCGAGCGATAAGATGGACGTGATCTGGCATGACAGTCAGGCTGAATAACTTCAGCTTTCTGGCCTCTTCGTAGATACGAAAGGTTTGGACGATCGTTTGAAATACCTCCAGATGGGCGAGGGAGTTGAGCCCACGTGCTTGCAGCAAATTGTAACGAAGAAAGGATCCGCCCGGTCGACCCATGCTGGTAACGTGTGTGGCAGCTGTTTTCGCTTCGAGACGTTCTCCATGGTCAAAACATAGCGACTTAAGGACGTGTTTTCGATTCAGGCAGATACCTAGGAAGTTATCCCGGTTGAGCGAGGGCGCTCAACCCTACCCGAGGCAGCTGGTA
>CAINHV010000471.1 GCA_903848965.1 uncultured Opitutia bacterium
CCGACCCGTGGAGTGCATTCTGATCGTGGTTCACGGGTCGGGAGACCCGTGCCACCCGAGCCGCCACTCGCTCGCGCTCGTGGCCACGACGGCGCAATCCAATCGAGCCAAAACCGCACGCGCCCAATTCAAATGTGCCGCAGAACCTCTTCGGGCGTGGTCAGGCCGGCGTCGACCGCGCGATCGGCGTCCTCGCGCAAACTGCGCATGCCCCGCGCAAGCGCGTGCTGGCGGATCGTTTCAGTGGACTCGCCCCGCGTGATGAGTTCGCGGAGTTCGTCGTCCAGGCGGAGGAACTCATACAGCCCGATCCGCCCGACAAATCCGGTGTTGCCGCATTGGGTGCAACCCTCGCCCGTCGCCCTGGAGGCATGGCCTTCGACACAAGAGCGGCGCACCAATCGCTGGGCCAGGACGCCTTCGAGCGTCGAGGCGATGAGAAATGGCTCCACGCCCATGTCGATGAGCCGGGTGACGGCCCCAACCGCATCGTTGGTATGCAGGGTCGCAATCACGAGGTGCCCGGTCAGGGCTGCTTGGATTGCAATCTGGGCCGTTTCGCGGTCACGAATCTCCCCCACCATGATCACGTCGGGATCCTGACGGAGGAACGACCGCAGGGCGGAGGCGAACGTCAATCCCGCCGTCGGATTGACGGGCACCTGGATGACACCCTCGATTTCGTATTCGACCGGGTCCTCAGCGGTGAGAATCTTCACGTCGCCTGTGTTCAGCGCACGGAGACACGCATAGAGCGTGGTGGTCTTGCCGGATCCGGTTGGTCCCGTGACGATGCAGATCCCGCTCCGACGCGCGATGACGTCCGTCACGCTGGCGAGAACGTCGGCCGGCATGCCCAGCCGTCCGAGATCCCGTTGCACGGCTCCGGGATCCAGGACGCGCAAGACGATGCTCTCGCCGAACTGGGTCGGCAGCGTGGACACGCGGAGATCGATCGTCCGTCCGTCGACCACGGTGTGAATGCGTCCATCCTGGGCGGTCCGGCGATTGGCGATATCAAGATTGGCCAGCACCTTGATGCGGGAGGCGATCGGCAGGGCCAGATCGGGAGGCGGGGGTGGGAGATCGTGGAGCACGCCGTCGATGCGGCGGCGAATGACGAACTGGTCCTCGAAGGGCTCGAAGTGGAGATCACTGGCCCGATCGCGCACCCCTTGGGCGATGACCGCCTCGAGGAAGGCAACGACCGAGGGCTGCTCCGCGAGGGTGAAAATTTCGCCTCGGGATGACTCGACCGACAGCGCCCCGGCCTCGGGGCGGGAGGTAGTGGATCCAGGGATCGCGTGCGCCCGGGCGTTCCGCAGTGTTTGCGAATCGACGGATTGCAGCCGCACGGGCCGATCGAGGGCGAAGATCAAGTCGGTCTCGAGATCCTCGCGGGGGTTCGACGCCGTGAACAGATCGAGCCCGGTCGCGCGGATCTGGCTTGGAATCACATCGGAGCGGCGGGCCAACTCGCTAGGTAACCCGGACCACATCGCGCTCGAATCCAACGGCTGTCCCGGCGTTGACACCGGAACGTCACCCCGGCCCGCCGCCGGGTCTGGCTCCAATCCGGTGGTCGGCGACGTGACGGACATGATGGCACGTGCCGCCGCGCCGGGTGAACGGCACGACTGGCTTCGGGTTAAACTTCGCGCAGCGTCAGACCCATCTGCAGAAATTTTTCCCGCATGAGATTCGAATCCTGCGCCTTCTCCAAGGCTTCGTCCGGAGAGACGAGTTCCTTGTTCACCAGGCTCATCAGATGGGTATCCATCGTGATCATGCCGAGGTTCGCGCCGGTCTGAATATCGGACGAGATGCGGAAGGTCTTGTTCTCGCGGATCAGGGATCCGATCGAGGTGGTATTCACCATGATCTCGTAACCCGCGATGCGGCCGCCCCCGATCTTCTTGCACAGGACCTGGGAAATTACCGCGACCAGCGACGAGGCGAGCTGGGTGCGGATCATGTCCTTCATGTTGGCCGGGAAGGCATCGACGATGC
>CAINHV010000472.1 GCA_903848965.1 uncultured Opitutia bacterium
CGACTCCGACGCCACGATCGAGACGGACCTGCCGGCGTTGCTCGGCCACGCCTTCGGTCCCGCGAATCTCCTCAAGGCGCCCGCGGCGAAGACCGGGCGCAAAGGTCGCGGAAAGCGCTGAACGCATCCCAGTAGTTGTTCCCCGCCACGAAGCGCAGATCGTTGTGCCCCGCCCCAGGCACCCAGAGCGCCCGCTTCGGCTCCGCGGCCGCCGCGAACAACGACCGCCCATGCCGGGGCGAGATCACATCGTCCGCGTCTCCGTGTAGGATCAAGACCGGGCAGGAAACCTGGCGCAGCTTGCGCCGGTTCTCGTATTGATCGAAGGGCAGGATCGGCCAGCGCGTCATCACCTCGTAGGCGCTCGTAAACGCGCTCTGCAGGACCAGACCACCGACCTCTTCCTCCGTGGCCAGTTGCACCGCGGATCCACCACCCAGCGAGTGGCCGACGAGGATCGTTTGCGCCGCCGGCACCTTGAGTTCGTCCCGGAGAAACGCCCGCGCCGTGCGGTTCGCCGCGTAGATCGCCGATTCGGACGGCTGACCGGGACTCAGCCCGTAGCCCGGATACTCGACGGCGAAGACGGCGAATCCGGCTTCATGATACTCCCGCAGCAGGGACTCGATGTCCCCGAGCGTCTCGGCGTTGCCGTGGAAATACCAAAGGGTGAACGCGGCACCCGGGTGCGGCAGATGCACGACCAGCGTCTCGAGTCCGTCGGCACCGCGCAGGCGACGCAGCCCCTCCGGGACGCGCGTCGATCCGTAGTCGGGATGATAGAGCAGCTTCGGGGCGAGCCACGGCCCGAGGGCGGCGAGAATCGCATAGCTGGCTGCGACGGCGATGAGCAGCAGCCGGGCGCCCTTCACGATCACCATCGCGATCATGGGGTCATCGCCGTTGCCCCGCGACGTTTCACGGCCCGGCGAGGAGATCGCGCACCGCCGCCGCCACCTGATCGCGGGGCACCTCGACTTCGCTCCGCTGCGTGAGGTCACGCAGCTTCACCACGCCCTTGGCCAATTCGTCGCCGCCGTAGATCAGCGCGACCTTCGCTCCGGACTCCGCGGCCGCCTTGAACTGCTTCCCGAAGGCAACTTCCTTGAGTGGATACTCGACCCGGAAGCCCGCGCTCCGCAGGGCGTGGATATCGCGAAACGCCGCGAGCCGTTCCGCCTCGCCGCCGATCACGCAATACACGTCCGGTCCCGTCACGAACTTCGGCGTGAGCCCGCGCTGCTCGAGCAACAAGCCGAAGGTCATGTCGCCGATCGCAAAGCCCACCGCCGGCAAGGCCGGACCGCCCAGTTTCTCGACCAGGTCGTCGTAGCGCCCGCCGCCCGCCAGGGCCCGGAGTTCGCCCTTGCGATCGAAGGCCTCGAACACGAATCCGGTGTAATAGGCCAGACCGCGGACCACGCCGAAGTCCACGGTCACAAAGCGCGCGAGCCCCATGGCGTCCAAAGCCCCGAGGAGCTTCTTCCAGTCGGCGAGGCGGGCCTGAAGTTTGTCCGCCGGCGCCCCGACCCCGCCGGCTGGAGCCGCCAGCTCCCCGATGGCCTGCTCGATGGCCGCGAGACTGTTGATCTTCAGAAAACCCAGAATCCGCGCCTTGAGGCTTTCCTCGAGCCCGCCGAATTGCTCGGCATAGGCCTTGAACGCGTCATCGCCGTACTTCTCGTACCGATCGACCGCCCCCAGCACGCCGCGGATCCGGGCGTCGTCGAGACCGAGCGCCCCGAGGTAATAGAACCAGAGATTGCGATCGCTGAGCCGGACGTGAAAATCCTCCTCGGTCAGGCCGAACGCGCCGAAGCATTGGATGAGCAGCGCGATTAGCTCGATTTCAGCCTCCGGACCGGGCTCTCCGAAGATGTCGGCATTGAACTGGTGAAAGCAGCGGCCGCGGCCCTTCTGCATTCGTTCGTAGCGGTAGAATTCCCCGATGCTGAACCATTTGATCGGCCGCTTGAGCGCACTGGCCTTCGCCCCCACGAGCCGGCACACGGTCGGAGTCATTTCCGGCCGCAGCGCGACCTGGCGGCCACCCTTGTCGGTGAAACTGAAAAGCTGGCCCTCGATCTCCGGGCCCGACTTGGCCGTGTAGAGTTCGAGGGGTTCGAGCACCGGCGCGTCGTATTCGGCAAAGCCGAAGGAGTTGGCAGCTTGCCGCCAGAGCCGGAAGAGATGGTTACGCCGGACAAGATCCTCGGGATAAAATTCGCGGAAGCCGGGCAGGGTCTGAAACGTGGCCATGGAAGCCCCCAGCGTGGTCCGTCCCGTCGGGACAGCGCGACCCAAAAAAGCCAAGCGCCCCTCCTCGCCGCTGTTCACCACCGGGCTGCCGAAGCGCCCGGCCGCGGTCAGACCGCGGGGCCGATCAGCTTCGCGAGATCGAGCTTCTTCAGCTGCTGCTTCAGAATCTTGCCCGACTTGAACTTAACGACGGCACGCTGCGGGATGATGACTTCCGCCTCCGGCTTGTTCGGATTTCGTCCGATGCGCTGCTTGCGCACCTGGACCTCCAGAACGCCGAAGTTTCTCAATTCCACATTTCGTCCATTGGCCAACGCTTTCTGGATGATGTCCAACGTTTGTTGTACCGTATCAACGATCTGTTTTTGCGGGAAGCCGGACTTCCGGTATATCTCCAGCACGATTTCACGTTTGGTGAGGTTCGACATGGGGTTTCTTTCGCTGAGTTACGTTGGCTCTAAACCAGTTAAATTATTTGCAGCCTTCTAATTGCGTCAACTCTTATGACCATTTTGTCTGCCAGTCGTTCCGTCACCGCCACCATCCGACTTATGCCTGACCCCACCGCGGTCAATTCCATGTTCGCTCGCATCGCGCGACGCTACGATTTCGCCAATCGCCTGCTCAGCGGCGGCATGGACGTACGCTGGCGGAAACACTTGGTTGAGGCTGTCATTAAAGCCAGTCCCGACGCCGTGATCGATCTGGCCACGGGCAGTGGGGATGTCGCCTTTGCGCTGAGCCGCCGGTTGCCGGCGACCGCAAAAATTATCGGGATGGATTTCTGCCGGCCGATGCTCGATGAGGCCGAAGGCAAGAAGGCGGCGGCGCCCGAGTTCGGGAATGTGACGTTTCGGGAAGGCGATGCGCTCGCCCTCCCCCTGACCGACGCCAGTTGCGATGCGATCACCATCGCCTTCGGCCTGCGCAACCTGGCCGATCGCGATCGCGGCCTGCGGGAAATGCATCGCGTGCTTCGCCCGGGTGGGACGCTGCACATTCTGGAATTCTCCCAGCCGCATCGTTGGTTCCGCGGGCTGTATTATTTCTATCTGCGGCGGCTCCTGCCCTCCATTGCCGGATGGGTCACCGGAGATCGTCCGGCCTACGACTATCTCAATCAGACGATCGGCGGGTTCCCCAGCCGATCGGAGATCAGTCGTGAAGTCCAGGCGGCTGGATTCAGCCAGGTGACGGCGCGGCCTCTGACGTTCGGAATTGTCGCGCTGCACGCGGCGACCAAGCCAGGAGGCGGGGTCAGTTAAACGACTTGCCGCAGCCACACGTACTCTGCGCGTTGGGGTTCTTCAGTTCGAAGCCCTTGCCATGCAGCCCGTCGTCAAAATCGATCGAAGTGCCCTGCAGGTAGGCGAGGCTGGTTGGATCCACGACCAGGGCCACGCCTTCGCTGACAATTTCGGTGTCGTCCGCCTTGGGCGCATCGAAAGACATGCCATACTGAAAACCGGAGCAGCCGCCTGACTCCACGAGGACGCGCAGCCGCTTCTCCGGCGAGCCGATTTCAGCCTGCATCGAGCGAACCTGCTTCGCGGCGCGGGGAGTCAACGTGATCATCTAAAGTCATCCTTAGGTCGGCTCTCCGGGCTGTCAAACGACCCTACAGCAAATTTCGCGCCGACTCTCGATCTGCGCACTTGCCAGCGCTTCGCCCCGCTTCTTTCCTCGAGCTCCCGTGGCGGCGATTAAACACATCTTCAACGAGCTGCATTATGAGATGGTGCGCAAGGTCGCCGAGGGCGGCATGGGGGTGGTTTACGAGGCGCACCAACTCGGGGCCGGGAATTTTCGCAAGGTCGTCGCGGTCAAACTCATTCGCGAGGAGTACTCCGCGATCGAGGAGTTCCAGAATAATTTTATCGGGGAGGCGCGGCTGGTGGCCGACTTGATCCACACCAACATCGTCCAAACCTACCATCTCGGCCAGGTGGGCGGGCAATATTTCATGGTGATGGAATTCGTCCGGGGCTTTAACCTCGAGCAGTTCATCGATCAGCACCGCAAGCTCGGCCGGCCGATCCCCGTGGATCTGGCGGCCTTCATCGTCTCCCGGATCGCCCGCGGCCTCACTTACGCCCACGCCAAGTGCGATCGCGACGGCCGCCACCTCAATATCGTCCATCGCGACATCGGCCCGAAGAATGTCCTGATTGCCAACGAGGGCGACGTGAAGCTCACCGACTTCGGCATCGCGAAGGCCCTCGACCTCATGTACAATGAGGAGGGCAAGGTGATCGCCGGGAAGGATGAGTATCTTTCGCCGGAGCAGGCCAACTACGCGGTCACCGACGCCCGCGCCGATCTGTTTCCGCTCGGCATCGTGCTGACGGAGCTTCTCGTGGGCCGAAATATCTTCCGCTCGAATGATCGGGCCCAGTCCCGCCGCAACATCCTCGGCATGACGATTCCGCAGTTCGCCAGCCTCCGTCCGGACATCGAGCCGCGGCTCGAGACCATCATCCAGCGCGCGCTGCAACGGGATCGCGAGAAGCGGTACCACTCCGCCGCGGAGATGCTGACCGACCTCGAACTTTACCTCTACAGCGATCGCTACGGCCCGACGAACGAGAAGCTTGGCGTCTACCTGAAGGATGTCTTCGGCCTGCGTGATCCCTTCGTCCCTTCGCTTTCTTCGACCCCCATCTGAGATGAACCTGATTTCCTTTCATCTACATGAGCGGGCCCGGATTTAGCCACGAACTCCGCCAGCGCCAGACCCAGTCGCTCGTCCTGGCGCCGCAGTTGCGGCATTCGCTGAAGATTCTGCAGGTGGCGGCGCTCGATCTTCGTTCGGTCATCCAGGAGGAACTGCAAAGCAACCCCACCCTTGAGGAGTTGCCGATGGAGGGGGAGAGCCTCGACAAACCCGCCACGGACAGCGCCACCGACCGGGACTCGGACTCGAGCGGCAACAGCACCGCGGACAACGCCAGCGATGCCACCGCCCCGGCGGACCATTCCGATGCGAAGCGTGAGGAACTGGATTTTTCCAAGGACAAGGAGTTCGATATCCTCGGCAAGCTGGACGAGGACTGGCGCGACCACATGGCGAGCGTCGGCGGGGCGCAGCCGTATACGTCGGAGGATGCCGAACGACGGCAGCACTTCTTCGACTCCCTCGTCACCGAACAATCGCTGCAGGAGCGCCTGATGCAGCAGGCCGAGCTCACCGAGCTCGCGGCGCCGGCGCTCGAGGCGATGCGGCACCTCGTTGGCAGTCTCGACGATCGCGGCTTCCTGATCCAGACCCCGTCGGACGTGGCGCTCCAGACCGGCCTGCCGCTCGACGCCGTGCAGCACGCGCTGCAGATCCTGAAGACCTTCGATCCCGCCGGCATCGGGGCCAAAGACCTGGCGGACTGCCTCCTCGCCCAACTTGCGGCCAAGGGACGCGGCTCCTCCCTCGCGTCGCGGATGATCCGCGATCATTTCGAACTTCTCACCCGCCGGCGAATTCCCGAACTCGCGCGCAAGCTCGCCGTCGATGCCGATGACGTCCAGCTCGCGATCGAGGAGATCGGCAAACTCGATCCGGCACCCGGCCGGCGCTTCGCCGAGGACAACAACCGCGTCGTCGTGCCGGATGTGACCGTCGAGCGCGAGGGCGACGACTGGAAGATTAACCTCAACAGCGACTACATCCCGCGACTCCGCCTCTCGAGCACCTACCGCGATCTGATTGCGAAGGGCACGCTTTCGAAGGACGAACGCGCCTATCTCCGGGAGAAGATGCGGGCCGGAAAGTTCCTCATCGACTCCATCGATCAGCGGCAGCGGACGATCGAGCGCATCACGCGCGAAATCATCAACGCCCAGAAGGAGTTCTTCGAGCACGGCGTGTCCCAGCTCAAGCCGCTCACGATGACGCAGATTGCCGATGTCGTCGGCGTGCACGAGACGACGGTCAGTCGGGCGATCGCGAACAAGTACATCCGCACGCCGCACGGCGTCTTCGACTTCAAGTATTTCTTCACGCCCGGCTATCAGGCCCAGAGCGGGTCGTCGGTGTCCAACACCAGCGTGAAGGAAATGATCGCCGACCTGATCAATATGGAGGACAAGGCGGGACCGCTCAGCGACCAGGAACTCGTCGTCAAGCTGCAGGACAAGGGCATCACGATCGCCCGCCGGACGGTCGCCAAATACCGCGAGGAACTCGGCCTCCTGCCGAGCAACCTGCGGCGCGATTACAAGTAAGCCGACGGCGCCCACCGCCGACGCTCAGAGTCGCACCGACCCCGCCCGACGCCGGTCCGCCGGCTTTCCGACTCCCGATTTGGGACGCGACGGTGGCGGTATGATCAGCACCGGACACGACGCATCCCGCAGGATTCCCGCGGCCGTGCCGCTCACAATCAATTCGGACAGGGCCGTATGGCCATGGGAACCCAGGACGAGATACGCCGCTTCGAACTTCCGGGCCCCTGGTGTTTTTACCGGCGTTATTTGCAGGTCGATCAAGAACCCGGGAGGCATTTCCGAATCCGCTCCACCAAGGCGAGCGTTTCGGCGATCCGTCCGACATCGAGCGGCGCCGCCTGGGAGGAGAACTTTGCGATGACCAATCCGGCGCTCCGATCGACGAACAAGTGCTGGCCGTGGATGCCGAAGCCGAAGAACAATGGGCGTTCCCCACGGACGACATAGCACTTGCTGCGGTAATGGATCGGCTGCCCGGGAAACAGCGGCACGAATGGACCCGCCAGCCACGCCTGCGGGTCGCCCGCGGAGAAAATATCCTCGATCCAGCTTTGGGGAATCACTGCCACCCCCGCCCGCCGGCCGCCCTGGGCAATGAGCTGGCCGACACGGGCCAGATCACGGGTGGTGAGGCACAGGCCACCCGCACAGCGCGGCGCGCCCAGTCGATCGACCGTGATGAGCGCATCGTATTCCGCCCCCATCGGCTGCCACAGCAACTCACTCATCAAGTCCGCAAATCGTCGACCCGCCGACCGCTCCATCACCCAGCCCAGCAGATCGGTGTTCGGTGACACATAATGAAACCGGCCGCCATGCGGACCGTCGGCCTGCGTCAGATTCCCAAAGAACGATCTGAGATCGGAAGCCGCTTCACCCAGCACCAGCGGATTCCAACCGGTCGACTTCCGGTAAGCGATAATCAGTCCCGAGGTCGCGAGGTAATTTTCGTCGAAGGCGACTCCCACCCGCATGTCGAGCAGGTGGCGAATGGTCGCGCCCCGATAAGCCGTCGCCTTCAACTCCGGCACCACGTCGGTGACATCGCGGTTCGGATCCAGCATTCCGCGCTCCACCATGATCCCCGCCAACAGGCCGATCAGAGACTTCGAAACTGACATCAGGATGTGGGGCGAACTCGGGGTCATCCCGTTGGCATACTGCTCGAACACCATCCGACCCTGATGCAGGATCACGATCCCGTCGGTGTTGGTCGCGGCCAGGTCGCCGACCGGCAAATCCATCGGACCAGCGGACAATTCCCATGCGCTCTCCGCCCCGCGCGGAATTGCGGCGGTCGGGACCAGTTCCCGCACGTGATGGAACGCCCAGCGGTTGTAGGGTGCCGTGCGCCAGTTGGCCAGGGTCACCTGGTCGGCCCGGGCCGGGGGAAATCCGTTCATCAGCGAGGACACGGGGCGAAGAAATGTCGGAGTGCTGGTGCCCCCCGCTTCATGATCCAATAATTTCCTTGGGCCATGGTACCTGCCCGGGCTGGAGCATCCCTTTGGTGGCGCCGGAGCAGATCGCCACCGGCGGCTTTTCGCGCCGCATCGATCGCGATGCGGCAGACTTACTTCTTCTTGTTCACCGCCGCCTTGGCCTTGGTGGCCTGCTGAGACGAGACCACGGCCTGCTTTTTCTGATTCGAGTCGTTCGTCCGCGACTGCTTTTGCGAGGCCTGCTTCTGAACCGATTTCGGAGATCTGTCGCCCATGGTAATATTCTTTCGCTGAGTTGCCTCACCTCCGGAATATGCGTTTCCCCGAAGGCGTTGGTCTTTGTCCGCGAAGCGGTCCGCTGGAGCAAGCTCCGTCGCGCCCGCGGCGCCCGAACCGCCACCGCTGCGGCTCAGCCAACCGCGACCGGTTCAGTTGCGGCGCGCTTGGTATGACTCCAGCGCCAGGTGTCGATGTCGGGCCAGCGCCCGACCGAGAGCCTAACCTCCAGCTGATCGCCGACGGCAAAATCATCGCGGTCGCAGCGCAGGATGCGAAAGCCCCAGTGCGGGGCGCGCCGCCCATCGAGCGGTCCACTGCTCAGGGAAAGATCCTCGTCAACGCGCGCCCTGAAAAAGACGGCGTACCCGTCCAACCTCCCGGGGTTCACGACCGTCCGCGTAAACGTAATCTCCGTCGGCAGATCGGCCTCATTGACCGTGTGCAGGTCGACCGTCAGGATCGGCTGCGGTTCGCTCAGGAAGTGTTCGACGAGGTTGAGATCGCTGCTGACGAGATGGTAATAGCGCGGTTCCTGCGGGCGATGACGCTCGAGGATCGAGTAATCGTAACCGTGGACATTGAGCTCCCAGATGAAGGGCACGAGCCGGCCGTCGTTCACCTTGATCGGCTCGCAATAAAACTCAAAGGCGCTGGGCAGGATCAGGCCACCCGGCTTCAAGAGCCGATCCCGCAGATCGGTGACATTCGCGACCATCGCCTCGTCGAACAGGCAATCGCCCATCTGCTCGTGCAGGATGACATCGACCGGCTCATCCACCGTGAAGTCCAGGCTGTGCGTGGAGACGAATTCGACGTTCTCGATCTCGTTCGCCACCGCGAGGGTCCGGGCATGGTGCAGGATCGTCGAATGGTCGATCGCGTAGACGTGCGCCGCGCCCCGGCGTGCCGCGAGCGCCGCGAGGATGCCCGTGCCCGTCCCGAGATCAATCACCCGGTCCCCCGGATGGATGTGGCGGGCGATCGCCGCGTGGTAAAAGGCCATGCGCGGCTGATCCGCCAGCATTCGCTCCTGCTCGTGAAACCCCGCGAACATCCGCCCATTGTGCTCGCGGTAGTCGCCCTCGCCCGGCGGATAGATCCACGCTGCGACCCTCGGACGATTCTCCACCCAATCACCCACCGCGGCGAGCAGGCGGCGGCCGAGGGAAAACGTGCGGGCACTAAGACGCTGAAGGAATGGGAAGAACATGAAAACACGGCGCCACCAATGACCCGATCGGATGATTGTGCCCCACCCGGCGGCGAAGTGCAACGCCGGTCGTGGGAGGTTCCGCCTTCCACCCACCCGCGTCAGGCGAGTGGCGCACCCGGCTCGATCCGCAATCCCATGCCCCGGGTGCGATCCGTGCCCGCGGCATCGGCCCAGGCGGCGAAGGCAATCATCCCGGCATTGTCGCCCGTGTGCCGCGACTCCGCGGCGAGAAACGTCGTTCCGCCGGACCGCGCCACGGCCTCCAGTGCGCTGCGCAGCCGGCGGTTGTTTGCCACGCCACCCGAGAGGCCCACGCTCCGCCATGTCCCCTCGCCCTGGCGGAGCGCGGCTTCGGTCTTGCGCAGGAGCGCGTCGATCACCGCCTGCTGGTAACTGGCACACAGGTCCGCCAGCCGGGCCTCTACCTCCGCCGCCGACATCTTTTCCAGGCGATAACGCAGGCTCGTCTTCAGGCCGGAGAAACTGAAATCCAGGTCATCCCGCCGCCCGATGCCACGCGGGAAAGCGAACGCCTCCGGCCTGCCCTGCGCCGCCCATTTTTCAATCAACGGCCCCCCCGGATAGCCCAGGCCCAACAGCTTGGCCCCTTTGTCGAGCGCCTCGCCGGCCGCATCATCCAGCGTCGAGGACAGCACCGTGACCCGGCGATCTTCGCCGAGCCGGAACAGCAGCGTGTTGCCCCCGGACACGATCAAGCCGAGATGAGGCAGGAGGGCGGCGAGCCGGCTTTCGAAATCGGCCGGCCCCGCGGCATGGACGCCAATAAACGGCGACCACACGTGGCCGCGGAGGTGATTGACGCCCACCACCGGCACTCGCAGCGCCACGGCCAGCGACTTCGCCGCGGCCACGCCGATCGCGAGGCAGGCGGCGAGTCCGGGGCCCTGCGTGACAGCGATCGTGCCGATCTCCTGGAAGCCGACGTCGCGCCGCGCCCGCTCCAGGAGAGGCCCGAAGGTTCTCAGGTGCTCGCGGGTCGCGAGGTCGGGAACCACTCCGCCATATTTTTCATGCAACGCGATCTGACTATGAATCCATTCGCCCGTCAGTCCGCGGGACGGATCGAAGATCGCGACGGCGGTTTCGTCGCAGGAACTCTCGAGCGCCAGAATCATTTCACGGTGCCGCGGCGGACACGCCAAACCGGAAGCCGCCCTGCAACACCGCGACGGCGGTTTCGAGCTGTCGATCGTCAACCGGGTCGAACCCAAACCGTTCCTTGAATTCCTTCGGCTCGGCCAGGTCCGAGCGCGAACGCTGCCAGGCGAGCTTCGTGTCCTCTTCCGGCGTCATCACGACCTCCACATGCGGCGTGATGCCCCGCTCATGAATGCTCACGCCGCCCGGAGTGTAATAGCGCGCCGTCGTGAACCGCATGCCCTCGCCGTTCTCGAGCCGGAAGACGGACTGTACCGAACCTTTACCGAAGGAACGCTCGCCGACCACGACCGCGCGGCCGGTGTCCTTCAGCGCGCCGGTCACCACCTCGGCGGCGCTCGCGCTGCCGGCATTGATCAACACGGCGACAGGCAGGCTGAGCGGCGGACTGCTCCGTTCGGAGCGAAACTCTTCATCCTCGGACAGCTTGCGCCCGCGGGTGTAGACGATCAACTCGCCGGAGCGGAAGAACGGCTCGGCCACCGCCACCGCGGCGTCGAGCAGGCCGCCGGGATTGTTGCGCGGGTCGATGATCAAGGACTGCATGCCCTTCGCCTGCAATTGCGCGACCGCTCCCTCGAACTGCTCCGCGGTATGGTCCGAGAACTCCGTGAGCTGGACGTAGCCGATCCCGTGATCGAGCAGGCGCGCGTTGCGCACACTCTCGATGCGGATGATCTCGCGGACGAGGGTAAGGTTCAGCGTCTCCTTGGTCACCGGCCGGAACACGCCCATCCGGACCGTCGTCCGGGGCTTGCCCCGCAACCGGCCGGCAATGGCGTCGACGTTGGTGCTGCCCTCGAGGGGCTTGCCATCGATGCTAACAATCTCATCCCCGCGGCGGACACCCGCGCGCTCGCTCGGCGTGCCCGCCAGCGACGCGATTACCACAATCCGATTTTGCCGGGTCTCGACCTGCAGGCCCACGCCGCCGAACTCACCCGTCAATTCCTCCTCGAACTCCTCATTGTCCTTGGCCTCCAGAAATTCCGAATGGGCGTCGAGTGATTCGAGCATGCCGTGCAGGGCGGAGCGCGCGAGCCGGTCGAACTCCGCGGAGTCCTGCTCCACGTAGTTTTCGTTTACCAGCCGCATCACATCCCGCAGGTAGCTCGTGTTGCGGGACAGATCGCGACTCGGCCAAAAATTCCACGCGGTCGCCACCCGCAGGGCACTGACCGTCAGAGCCACACCCAGCGCCACGCCCGCCGTGAGGCTCAGAATCCGTTTGAACACGCCGGTCAGTGTGGGCATCCGGTTCGGTTTGTAAATGGGTTCGTATCCACCACCGGCCGCCGCAGCCTCCCCTGCATTTCTCGAGGTGTTTCGCCAGCACGCGGATGCCTCGGGCACGATGCCGTTCGCCGATTTCATGCGGCTGGCCCTCTACGATCCCATCGTGGGCTACTACCGCCAGCCGCGCCGGCGCGTCGGCTACGGCGCGGGCACGGATTTCTTCACCGCGAGCACCAGTGGCCCGGTCTTTGGCGAACTCGTGGTGGCGGCGTGCGTGACCCTCCTGACCGGACGCTCCGCCGCGGACTTCACGTTCGTGGAAATTGGGGCCGAACCCGCGGCTGAGTCGCGATCGGGCGGCATCCTCGCCGGAGTGGCACATCCTTTTCGCGCCGTGCGGACGGTCGGGCTCGGCACCGAACCGGAATTGCAGGGACGGTGTGTCGTGTTTTCGAACGAGTTATTCGATGCGCAGCCGTTTCGGCGCTTCGTCTTTCGCGGGCCAAGTTGGCGCGAACTCGGCGTGCAGCTTTCTGGGGAGGCGCTAACCAACGTCGAGTTGCCCGCTCAGCCACCGCCCGGACTGCCGGCGACCGCGCCGGAGGGCTATATCATTGATTTCCCCCTCGCCGCGCGCGAACTCGCCAACCACCTCGCCGCGCAGCCGTGGACCGGACTGTTCGTCGCGGCCGATTACGGGAAGTCATGGCGCGAACTCACGGAAGCGACGCCGGCGGGAACGGCCCGGGCCTATTTCCGGCACACCCAGTCGAACGACCTGCTGTCACGACCCGGCGAACAGGACCTCACCTGCCACGTCTGCTGGGACTGGCTTGAGGAGGCGCTCGCCCGGCAGGGCTTTGCGCAGCCCCAACTCGAGACCCAGGAAGCGTTTTTCCTTCATCATGCGGTGGAGGCGATCGCCGCCATCAGCACGGCCGAGGCCGCGCACTTCAGCCAGAAGAAGCTCAGTCTACTCCAGTTGCTGCATCCCGGACAGCTGGGCCAAAAATTCCAGGTCCTCCATGCCTTCCGCAATCAGGCTTGAAGGCAGGTTTGGGCGATCCTGAAATCGACCGGGAAAAACCTCTTGCTTCGCTTGGCGGCGGGCCTTTACTCCCGACCCTTTAACCAACTCGAAACCATCATGGCCAGAATCTGTGC
>CAINHV010000473.1 GCA_903848965.1 uncultured Opitutia bacterium
CACGGACGGACTCACCGAGTGCGATCCAGCCCATGATCGCCCCGTAGATCGGGCCGAGATAGAGAACGACGGCGACCCGGGCCGCTCCAATTTCACGAAGGATGAAGGAATATGCCAGGTAGGCGCCGACCCCCGGGATGACCGCGGTGGCGGCGACGTAGCCGAACGTGCGCCACGAGACCTCCGTGGGCATGAACCAGATGGCTTCGCCGATGGCGAACGGTAGCAGCACGACGGCGCCCGCGAGGGAGACGAGCGTCAGGCGGGCCAAAGGACTGAAGGCGGTGGGCCAGGCCTTCAGCAACAGCGTGTAGCCGACCCAGGCAATGGCGGCGCAGAAAATCCACCAGTCACCCGGCGTGAGATCGACCGCGACGAGGCTGCGCCACTGTCCCTTGAGCACGATGTGGAGGAAGCCGGCGAGTGCGACCGCGGTGCCCGCGATCTGGAACGCGCCGATTCGTTCCTTCAGCAGCAGCGGCGACGCCATCGCGATCAACACGGGCGACAATCCGTAGATGAGCCCGATGTTCGTCGCCGAGGTGGTGCGCCCGGCAATGTAGACGAAGGCGCCGCAGATCCACATGCCAAGCGCACCGAGGATGAAGAACTGGTGCCACTCCCGCCGCAGCGCGTCGGGCCGCACGGCGATCTCCCGCCACGACATCGTTCCGAGCAGCAGGCCAGCGAGCAGCCAGCGCCAGAAGGCCAGCATGTGTGGCGCGACCGTGGGCGCGGCGGAACGGGCTACGACATAGTTCACCGTCCAGAGCGCGGGGGTGACGAAGATGAGCGCGAAGGCCCATTGCTGACGGCGGGAAGGTGACACGAATGAGGGAGGTCAGGTGGACGACGATGACGGAGAGGCCGGCATCGCTTTGTTGCGGCCAACAAAAAGCCGCACCGTCTCGGATGCGGCTCGAAGTGGCGCCGGAAGGCGGCGTCCCGAGCAGGCGTGGTACGGGTCTTCCGTTCCTTGCAAACTACCCTGAACGCCGATCCGCCCGCCTGGGTCAGGAGACCCAGGCCACGGGATTACTTCAGCGCGGCCTGATAGTTGGCCTCCGCGGCGTCCCAATCGACCACGTTCCAGAACGCGGTGATATAGTCGGGGCGGCGGTTCTGGTAATTGAGATAGTAGGCGTGTTCCCAGACATCGAGTCCGAGGACGGGCTTGCCCTCGATGCCGGCGACAGCCTTGCCCATCAGCGGACTGTCCTGGTTGGCCGTCGAACCGATCGAGAGCTTCTTGTCAGTGCCGACGACAAGCCAGGCCCAGCCGGACCCGAAGCGGGTGGCACCGGCCTTGGCGAAGTCTTCCTTGAGCTTGGCGAAGCCGCCGAGTTGCGCGTCGATCGCCGCGGCGAGCTGGCCCTTCGGGGCGCCGCCCTTGCCAGGTCCCATGACGGTCCAGAAAAAGGAGTGATTGCTGTGACCGCCCGCGTTATTGCGGATGGCGCCACGAATGGCCTCAGGAACCTTGCTGAGGTCGGCAATGAGGGTGTTGACGTCGAGATTGGCCAGGTCTGCGTGATCCTTCAGCGCGTTGTTGGCGTTGTTGATGTACGCCTGGTGATGCTTGCCGTGATGGATTTCCATCGTCTTCGCATCGATGTGGGGTTCGAGCGCGTTCGGGGCGTAGGACAGTTTCGGAAGTTCGAAGGCCATGAGTGTAGTATTTTGAGTTGGGAGACGAAACGGAGTCGGGTTGGAACAAATGCACCACCATCACCATGCGTCAATGGCCCGCTGCGAATTCGCCGGTGCTGGACTCGGTCATAATGCGACCCACCCGAACCTCGTTGTCATTTATTAGATGACAAAGATACCCCGGCTCGGCGGGTCCCGGCCCGGGTGCGCGGGGAACACCCGCTTCCTCAGTGACCTCTCTTCACCGCTGCGTCCTCTGCGTTAAAAATCAAAGCCCACGCGCTCACAGCTCCGGGGCCTCGCGCTTGAGGCGGAAGAAGGCCTGCAACAGATCACGGCACTCCGTCTCGAGCACGCCGCCGACGGTCAGCTCGACGTGATGATTCACGCGGGGCAGGGCGTTGAGGTCGGTCGCACCGCCGAGGCAGCCCATCTTGGGATCGGGGACCGCATAGCAGACCCGGCGGACCCGGGACATCAGCATCGCGCCGGAGCACATCGGGCACGGCTCCTTGGTCACATAGACGGTCGCTCCGGTCAGCCGCCAGTCGCCCATTTTGGCGGCGGCCTGGGTGATTGCGAGAATCTCGGCGTGGGCCGTTGGATCCCGGACCCCCTCGACGGTGTTATGGGCTGCGCCGATGACCTCGCCGCCCAGTTCGATAATCGCGCCAATGGGAACCTCGTCGTGCCGCCAGGCATCAATGGCCTGGTTGAAGGCCAGACTCATGAAGTACGTGTCGTCCCGCACCAGTTGCGAAGGGAACCGTTTTTCAAACGGGCAGGGGGGAGGCGCGGAAGACGAAATCATGAGGGGCGGACGGCGGAGGGAAGCCTTGACTAAGTCCGGCCAACTCTGGCTTACAAGGTGGTTCTGAAGCACGTATACATGATGATTCGCACCGCGAACGAACCCGCAAACAACCATGGCTGATTCGATTGAGGTCGAAGGCAAGGTGGTCGCGGTCCTTCCCGGCACCATGTTCAAGGTGCAGTTGTCCAATTCGACGGGCCATGTCGTGCTCGCCCACATTTCCGGCAAGTTGCGGAAGAACTTCATCAAGATCGCCGCGGGCGACACGGTGAAGATGGAGATGAGTCCCTACGACCTCGACAAGGCGCGGATCACGTTCCGGATGAAGGAAACGAATCCGAACTACACGCCCCCGCCGCGCCGGCGGTTCTAAGTCCGGTCGGGTGGTCGGGCGCGGCTCCGGGTCACGCGGGGTGAATTCGACCGCGACATCCCGGTCGTTCGTATCCACGTTGCTCGCATGCCCAAGCGTGTGCGAGTCGTCAGTCCGGATCCCGCACCCGGAGGCTTCGCGGAGAACCGCGATGGCTTTCTCGCCTTCATCGATTTGGAACGCGGGCTCTCACGGAACACGGTCGCGGGCTATCGGCGTGACCTCGATCAGGCGGCGAATTTCTTCGGACGTCAGGGCGCGGCCAACTGGCACGCCGTCACGCCCCAACTCGCGGCGGCGTGGATCCATTCGCTCAGCGGCGCTCAATACGCGGTGGCGAGCCTGGCGCGGAAACTAACGGCGCTGCGGATGCTCGCGCGCCATCTCGTGCGGGAGAAGATCCGCGAGGATGACTTCACGGCGCTCATTGGCGGTCCGAAGCTGGTGCGGAAGATCCCCCACACGCTCACCGAGGAGGAGGTCGGACGGCTGATGGCGGCACCGGGGGGCGGCGATGCGCGGGCGTTGCGGGATCGCGCGTTGCTCGAGCTCTTCTACTCCAGCGGGCTTCGCGTCTCGGAGCTGGCGGCGCTGACCCTCCAGCAGGCCGATCTCGAGAACGGTTACATCCGGGTGTTCGGCAAGGGTTCGAAGGAACGCATCGTGCCCGTGGGTGCGAAGGCGAGGGAGGCGCTCGCGGCCTACCTCGTGTCCGGTCGTCCCCATCTCGTGAAGGCGAAGACCGGGAGCCAGTTCTTTCTCAATCACCACGGCCGCGCCCTGTCGCGGGTCGGGCTCTGGATGATCGTGAAGCAGCAGGCCCGGCGCGCGGGCATCACGAAGAACGTGAAACCGCACGCGCTGCGGCATTCCTTTGCGACGCATCTCCTGACCGGCGGTGCCGATCTGCGCGCGATCCAGGAAATGCTCGGGCATGCGAGCATCTCGACGACGCAGATTTACACGGCGGTCGAGCCGGAGCGCCTGGTGTCGCACCACGCGAAGTTCCATCCGCGGAACAAGGGGTAGCTGGGATCGGCTGGCTGACTGTAGGTTCGTCGATCGCCGGCGGGCCCTTCGAGACGGAAACCCAATCTGCGTTCATACTCAGAATGACAGAGTGCGGCGGAGCCGCAACCAAAGTGGAGGGTCGAGCTCCGCCGAGGCCGCTCATGGAGCGTTTTATGAGCCCGCCTCGACGGAGCTCGGCCCTCCAGGAATCTTCCGGAAATGGGCGACGCGCCACTACCGCAGTATGGGGTTCATCCACTCGCTCACGCTCGCAGCCACGAAAAAATCCGGCTCGCTCTAAAACCGG
>CAINHV010000474.1 GCA_903848965.1 uncultured Opitutia bacterium
CCAACGCCGGATCATCTTCAAGCACATCGGCGAGCCCGGTTACACCAATGACCTGGCGTGCTACGTCCGCCATGGCGGCTACGAGATGCTGAAGAAGGCCGTGGCCATGCCGCCGGCCACGATCATCGACGAGGTGAAGAAGTCCGGCCTGCGCGGCCGTGGCGGCGCGGGATTTCCGTGCGGCGTGAAGTGGGGCCTGGTCGACCGCAAGAGCGGCAAGCCGATCTATCTCGTCGTCAATGCCGACGAATCCGAGCCGGGCACGTTCAAGGACCGCTACATCATGCACCAGGATCCGCACCAGCTGATCGAGGGCATCATGATTTCGGCGTGGGCCAACAACGTGAAGCAGGCCTACATTTATATCCGCGGCGAGATGCCCCACGGCGCGCGGATCCTGGAGCAGGCCATCGCGGAGGCCCGCGCGGCGAATTTTGCGGGCCCGAATATTCTTGGCACGACCTACGGCTGCGAAATCTACGTCCATCGCGGCGCCGGGGCCTACATCTGCGGCGAAGAGACGGGTCTGATTGAATCGCTCGAGGGCAAGCGTCCGTATCCGCGGATCAAGCCGCCATATTTTCCCGCGGTGCTCGGACTCTACCAGTGTCCGACGATCGTGAACAACGTGGAGACCCTCTGTCACGTGAAGCACATCCTTGAGATGGGCGGCGATACCTACGCGAAGATCGGCACGCCGAACAACACCGGCACCCGCATCCTCTGCGTCAGCGGTCACGTGCAGAAGCCCGGTTACTTCGAGTACGAGGTCGGCGGCATCACGCTCGGCCAGCTGCTCAACGAGGTCTGCGGCGGTCCGCTGCCCGGCCGGACGTTCAAGGCCGTCATCCCCGGCGGTTCGTCGGCGAAGATCCTCAAGTTCGGCGAGATCTTCACCTTGAAGAATAAGGATGGTTCGACTCGCACGCTGGCGGTCGAGGACATCCCGATGGATTTCGATACGCTCGCGGCCTGCGGCACGATGGGCGGCTCCGGCGGCGTGATCGTGATGGACGACTCCGTCAACATGGTCGAGGCGCTGGCCAACATTAACGCGTTCTACGCCCACGAGAGCTGCGGCCAGTGCACGCCGTGCCGCGAGGGCTCGCTGTGGATGAAAAAGATTACGAACCGCATGGTGCACGAGACCGCGCGGCCCGATGACGGCGTGCTGCTGAAGAGCGTCGCCGATCAAATCGCCGGCCGGACGATCTGTGCCTTCGGCGAGGCCTGCTCCTGGCCGACCCAGAGCTTCATCGCGAAGTTCGGCGACGAGTTCAAAGGCTACGCGGAAGCGAAGAAGAACGCCAAGCCTGATGGGTCACTCGAATTGGTCTGATGATGAACCACCGAGACACCGAGTTCACCGAGTCGAAGACGCCGGGTATCCTCTGGGTCCTCTGTGCCTGCCTGGTTAAAAGAAATTTTTCGCAATGATCGCCGCACCCAAACCCGACCTCGTCACCGTCAACATTGACGGCCGGGAGATCGCTGTGCCGAAGGGCACCAACGTGATCGAGGCCGCGCGCCTCGTCGGCGTGGACGTGCCGTATTATTGCTATCACCCGAAGCTGACCGTCGTGGGCAACTGCCGGATGTGCCTGATCGAAATGGGCCTGCCGGCGGTCGATCCCGTCTCCAAGGCGCCGATCATGGATCCGGTGACGGGCAAGCAGAAGATCAACTGGATCCCGCGCCCGCAGATTGGCTGCGCGACCAATGCCTCGCCCGGTCTCCACGTCCGCACCAACACCGCGCAGATCAAGGACTGCCGCGAGGGCGTGATGGAGTTCCTGCTCATCAATCATCCGCTCGACTGCCCGATCTGCGATCAGG
>CAINHV010000475.1 GCA_903848965.1 uncultured Opitutia bacterium
CATGGGTCTCCCGACCCATGAAGGAGGTTAAGAACGAATTTCACGGGTCGGGAGACCCGTGCCAATCGAGCGCGCTGGAGGGCCTAGCTCCGTCGAGGCCGAAACAGCCCAGCCCTACGGCACCTGTAGCACCAATTCCCGCGCGCTCGACGCGTCGGTCTGGTTCGTGGTCGCGGCGCGGGTGGCTTTCACGGCGGCAGCATCGATCGGCGAGGCCGGGTGACCCCACTCGCGGCGCACGTAGGTGAGAATCGCGGCGAGCTGTTCGTCCTCGAGCGCCTTGAACGCCGGCATGTCACCCGTGTGCTCGCGGCCGAGCACGACGATCGGTCCACGCAATCCGTGCAGAACGATCCGGATGATGCGCTCGGGTGAACCCAGCACCCACTCGGAATCAAGCAGCGGGGGCGCGAGCCCATCGAGGCCGCGTCCGGTCGTCTGGTGACACGTTGCGCAGATCGCGGTGAAGAGGGCCTTGCCATTCTCGAAGCGCGCCTGCTCCACCGCCGACAACGGCTTCACGACCACCGCTTCGACGCCGGGCTTCCCCGGCCAAAGGACGATCGGCGCGAGCTTGGCGAAGGTCGCGGCGTGGGCGTCCTGACGGGCGAGTTCGTTCAGGCCTTTCGGCGCGGAGGTAAACTGCAGCGGCCGGCGTGTCAGCGTGGCGGCCGCGTTGATACCCTGGAGGATCGCCTCGGTGCGCGGACCGGCCGGAGCGGCGGCGGAGGTGGCAAAGAGCCGCTCGATCGCAGGCAACTGGCGCGACATGAAAACGCCCTCGGCCAGCCGACCGACGATCCGATTCGCGTTGGCGTCGTCCGGACTCCAGGAGGCATCGGCCACCAGATGATCGAACAACGCGGCTTCGCGGTCGGCGAGACCGCTGTAAAACGCGTCCGGCAGAAAGGCGATTTGAGGACTCCCGCGCACGATCGCCGCCACGGCCTGATCGACCGCCGGGTCGCGCGCTTCACCGAGACTGAGGACAGCCTGAAGCTGCACCTCTGGCTGCGGGTCCTTCGCAAGGTTCAGCAGCCGCCGGATCAATTCCGCGCGACCTTCGCCGGCGAGCCAGCGCTCGGAGAGCCGGATCGCCATGGCGCGCACGAGCGGGCTGGCACTGCCGAGCGCGCTCACGACGGACTCGCGGTCGAGTGCCTCCATGCCCTCCAGGGTCCAGAGGGCATGCCCGCGGCCGAGGGCGGACGCCTCGGAGCGGGCCAGTGTGCGCAGGGCGGGAAGGGTGGCGGGGTCGCGTTGCTCAACGAGTGTGCGCTGGGCCGCCGTGCGCCAGAAGGCATTGGGATCCGACAGCCGCGCGACCCACTGCGCCGGCGTGCGTGGTGGATCGCGCCGGGCGGCGAGGCTGGGCCGGTTGGCGGGGACCACGCGATAGATCCGCCCGAGGTGCTGCGGCGCGGCGAGATTGCGATCCTCGCTCTGCTGGCGGAGGTAGCTCGTCAGCGAGATCCGGTGCTGAAGCACGCCGCGATAGAGATCGACGATGTAGAGCGCGCCGTCGGGGCCGGTGGCGAAATTGACCGGACGAAACCGCTCGTCCGTCGAGGTGATGAACTCCCGCTGCTGATCGGCATAGGCATTGCGACCGTGAACCGCGCCGTTCCTGGCGGTGAGGATATCACGCCGCACGAGGTTGGCGCCGGGCTCGCCGACGAAGAAGTTGCCGGTGAGCTCCGGCAGCAGATCTCCGCGATAGACGAAGAACACGCACGCGGTGGTGAAGGCCCGGAGACGGCCGTCGCGGAGGATGCCCTCGCGGTAGCCGCGGTTGACGCCGGGATTTACGCGTCCCGGCCAGACGAGTTGATCGACGGCGCCGTTGACGTTGAAGCCGGCCAGCCGTGGGAAGTTCGGGTTGCGGCGCAGGTAGTCGCCGAAGATGACGTCCACGCGCAGGTGGTCCTCGTTCGAGCCGTGGTAGAAGCGGCCGTAGTCATCTTCGCTCATTCCCCACTGGCCGCGAAAGTCGCTGGGCTTCGTCTCCCATTGGCCGTTCACGTAGCGGAATTTCTTCACGTAGGCCGCGCTGTAGATCCAGTTGTCGTGGGCCCAGAACAGGCTGTTGGGCGCGCGCTCGGGATTGGCGAGGTGCGGCCGCTTCGGATCCGTCATCACACCATAATCGGTCGCGACCACCGTCTTCTCGTCGGCCTTGCCGTCACCGTTCGTGTCGCGCCAGAACGCGAGTTCCGGCGGCGCACCGACGAGCAGCCCATCGGCGACCGGGAGGAGGGCGCGTGGAAGGACAAGTTGATCGAGGAAGACGCGACTGTCCTCGTAGGTGCCGTCGCCGTCGCGATCGGTTAGCACGACGATTCGACCGACGGGTGCGTCCTCGCCGTTGCCTTCGAGGTCGGGCATGTAGCCGCGCATTTCGGCGACCCACATCCGGCCGTCCGGGCTGAACGCCATCGCCACCGGGTCCTGCACGAGCGGTTCGGCGGCGGCGAGTTCCAGTCGGTAACCCGGCGCGACCGTGAAGGTCTTCATCGCCTCCGCAGGCGTCAGGGCCGGCGCCGGGGGGATGAGTTCGCGGGGCACGAGGGACCGCTGGACTTCGCCGGCCTTGTCCTGCACGTCGCCGATTTGGGCGGCCGCCGTGGAGACGAGGAGGCCGGCAGTGAGAACGAAACGAAGGGAGAAGGGGGCGCAGCGCATGGCGGGCGGGTTGGGCGCCACTTTTTCAGAGCTCGCCGCGACCGCAAGCGCCCGCTGCAGGAGACAGGATTTCAGCGCAGAATAAGCCGTCCGGGCGGTGGGACAGGATGAACAGGATGGACAGGATACTGTGGGTGGGTGGGGAAAGTGGGTTCGGTGCGTGGCGCGGGCAGGAGGACCTTTGGTTTCGTCCGCTGGATCCCATCCTGTCTATCCTGTCCAAAACTCCGCCGGCTCCTGTCCTGCTGTCCAATCCGCGGAGTCCTAAATGAGGAGTGGGTAAAAGGGGGCGGGCCGTTACATGAGCGCCAACACCCGCGCAGACGTTGCTGCTATCATGTAACGGCCTGACCCACGGCCTGACACCCTATCGATTGGTAGCCCTACTTCAATTCCAGGATCTTGATGTTTCGAAACCAGCACTCGTCGTTGTGGTAGGTGAGCATGATGTGCCCGGCGATCTTCTCGCCGAATCCCGGCACATCCTTGAATTTGCTCCCGGCCAGGCCGGCTGCCACCGGCGGGCTGCCAAGCTCATACGTCAGGACGTTCTGGCCATTGAGCCAGTGTTCCACGTGCCGGCCCCGGACCACGACCTTGGAGAGGTTCCAGGTGCCGACCGGCCGAAGGGCGTTCCGCGTGCTCGCCGGCAGGACGTCATAGAAGGCGGCCGTGAACTGCGCCTGGCCCAACGGCGAGCCGGGATAGCCCCAGTCGTCCACCATCTGGTATTCGTGACCGGGCGCCGCCGGCCGATCTTCCGTCACGAGATATTTGATCCCGCTATTGGCGCCATTGGCCAGCCGCCACTCCCACGTGAGCTCAAAATCCTGGTATTTCCCTGCCGTGATGAGGTCTCCCGGGCCGGAAGGCTTTTCCCGACCGACGCGCGGCATGGTGTGCAGCATGCCATCCCGGATTTCCCACGCGCTGGCGGGCAATCCCGTCGCGCGAAATCCGCGCCAGCCGGCAAACGACGCGCCATCGAAGAGGAGCTTCCAGCCGGCGGCTCGTTCCGCGTTGGTGAGCCAGTTGATCGGCTTCGATGCAGTGGGGCCATCGGGGCCATTGATCACCGGATCCGAAATCCAGCGGGCGAGCCGCTGGTACTCGGCATTCAAATCATAGCGCAGTTCGTCGTAGCGGGTCTGATCGTAGTTCTTCCGCAGTTCAAAGACGCGTCTCCTCAAGAAATCCACGTTCAGCTTCGTCCCGCCGCGCACCTGGATGTCCGTGACCGAATTCAACACCGTGTCGAAGCGCGCGAATTCCCGGTCGATTTCCCGAAAATGCGCCTGCTGTTCCTCGGTCAGCGGCGGGGGCTCGGCGGCGGATAGGTGGTGAACCACCAAGGCACCAAGCACACAGAGAATACCGGCCAACCTCTGCGCCTTTGTGCCTCTGTGTTTCAACTGTAGCGATTGCCGCCTCACGTCGGCTCCAGGCCCTTCATCGCCCCGGTCGATGAACCGAACTTGTCCGCCTCGATTCCCATCCGGTGGAGCATCGAGACGAAGAGATTGGACAGCGGGATGTTTCGATACCGGTCGAAGGCGATGACCTGCCCGTGGCGGAAGCCGCCACCAGCGAGGATTATCGGCAGGTTCGTCGTTTCGTGCGTGTTGGAGTTTCCGAAGTTGGAACCATACAGGAGCATCGTCCGCTCGAGCAGCGTATCCTCACCTTCCCGCACGGCCTTGAAGTCCGCGTACAGCTTCGCGAGCAGCTTCATGTGCGACACATCGATCGCCTTCAATTGCCCCATCCGATCCGGCTCCTGGCCGTGGTGCGAGAGATTGTGATAGCTCTCCGTGATCGTGCTGCCCGGGACCTCGAGGACCGGGGAACCCGCGCTATCGAGGAACAACGTGATCGCCCGCGTCGAGTCGGTCTCAAACGCGAGCTGGGCCAGCCGATACAGCACATTCAGTTTTTCCATGTACTGCGCGGGATTGATCGGGTCGATCGGCACCGGCGCATTGACCACCGGCTTCGGCTTGTACTCCCAGCCCTTCGACGCCTGCATCTGCTTCTCGAGCGTCCGCACGCTGGTGAAATACTGGTCCATCCGCTCCTGATCGCGGCGCGATCCTTTCGCCTCGAAACGCTTCGTCTGCTCCGCGACCGCGTCGAGTACGCTCCGCCCGCTGTCGAGTTTGCGAACCTCCGCCTCGATCTGCGCCGGCGTGCCCTGCAGGAAGAGCTGCTGAAACACATCCGCCGCCCGCTCCTGGGGCGGGATGCCCACGCCGTTGCCGGTGTACGAACAGCTGCGCGTCTCGCGCGTGTTCACGCCGAGGGTGATCGACGGGAACCGGGTCAGGATCCCGATTTTCTCCGCCATCGCTTGATCGAGCGAGATGGTGTTGCGAAAAGACCCGGCCCCGGGGTGCGGCGCCGCGGTGAGGAAACACTGATCCGACTTGTGCGCCCCATCGGCGCCCGGATGATGCACCCCCATGAAAACGGTGAAGTCGCTGCGATGCTCCTGCAGCAGCTGGAGGTATTCCGACGCGACATAGTCCTTGCCGCTCCCCTGCGGGGCATAGTGCCGCTCGAGCAGGCCGAGATTGTTACAGATCGCGAACATTCGGCGCGGCTTGGTTTGCATCGCCTCGCCGGCCGCTGCCGCGCTCCCGAGGCCCGGCATCATCGCGTCGAGCAGCGGCAGGCCAAGGGCGATGCCCGATCCGCGCAGGAAATGGCGGCGGGACAGAGGGCGACGCGTCGAGATAAATGGTCCGCAAAGTGGGGTATTCGTTTTCATGATCGTCAGAGGACAGAGGGCGGAAGAAGGCGGGATTGAAGCTGTAGAAAGAGGCCGTACCGGGTGGGCGGAGCGCCCGGTCCACGTTGCCGGCATCACTTGATTGGAAATCATTTATTCAGGAACGCCTCACTCTGGACCACTTCGTGGATGATGCTGCGCACGCCGAACGACCGCGCGCGGGTCTTCCCGAGCATCTCCTCGATCGCCGGTCGATCCCCGAAACGCACCGGCGCGCCGGTGGCATAGGTGACCAGTTGGCGAACGAGGTTGCGGGCGATGATCTCCTCGTCGGCCAGGAGCAGCGACTTGAAGTCGCGCACGTCATTGAACCTCCGCCCATCCGCGAGTTCACCAAACGGCTCCACCGGCAGCGCGTAATGGAACGCGTACGGCCAGCCGTTCTTGCCCCAGCCCGGCTCGGGGAACCGGTTGCTCGCGATGGCGCGGTAGCGCTGCCGCCAGCCGCCCAGGATGTCGAAGCTCTCGAGCGGGAGGCCGAGCGGGTCGATCTTGCGATGGCAGACGGCACAGCTCTCGTCGGCGCGATGCTTGTCGAGTTGCTGGCGGATGGTCACCGCCCCGCGGATATCTGGATCAACCGCGGGCACGGCGGCGGGCGGCGGCGGGACTTCGAAACCGAGGATGTGTTCAATCACCCACTTGCCGCGCATGACGGGCGACGTGGTCGTGCCGTTGGCGCTCACCTTGAGGACACTCGCCTGGGTCAGGAATCCGCCGCGCTCGGATCCGGCCGGCAGCGCCACCGGCCGCATCGCCACGCCCTCGACCCCGTGGAGCCCATAGTGGCTGGCGAGCCGTTCGTTCAGGAAGGTGTAGTCGGAATCAACGACGTTGCGGGCCGGCAGGTCGCGGGCAACGAGATCGCTGAAAAACAGCCTCGTCTCGGCCTGCGCCGCCTCGACCAGCGAATCGTCGAGATAGTAGTCGTTGTACAGCTTCTCGTCCGGGGACGTCTCGTCCATTTTTCGCAGTTCCAGCCAGTAATCGAGAAACGCATCCATGAACCGGGCGGACTTCGGATGCCGCAGCAATCGCTCCGTTTCCTCGCGGAGCACCTCGGGACGGTGCAACTCGCCGCGCCGGGCGCGCTCCCGCAAGGCCGGGTCGGGCTCGGAATTCCACAGGAAAAACGCCAGCCGCGTCGCCAGCGCGAAGTCGTCGAGTTTTCCCGGCGCCTCGTCGATGTAAACGAACTCGGGCGACGACAGGATCGCCGTGTAGGTCGCGAGCATCGAATCCGCGAAGCTGAACTTCATCGCCCCGAAGTGCTGGTGGAAGAGTTTCAGGAAAATCTGGGTGTCGGATTCCAGCACCGGCCGGCGATAGGCCCGCGGCAGGAACGAGCGAATCAGCCGCTCGGCGTCGGCGCCGGGATTGGACGGGGTGACATCAAACTGCACGGCCGCCGCCGCTCCCCGTCCGCGACCCCGACCCCGCGCCGGTTCCGGCGTCGCCGAGGCTGCCGGTTCGCGCCGTTGCACGGGGAGATCCCCGAACATCAGCCGGTATCCCGCGCCGGTCTTCTCGTCGTAAAGGGGCCCCTCGACTTCCATCCACCGGAAGGCCACGCCGGGCATGCCGTCGCGCTGCGCGAGCGGGCTGGTGTGCCCCCACGCGTTGGGCGCGGGCGATGGCCGCGGCCGGATGAACCGGGTCGCATCCGTGATCGTCCACTCGCCGGCGTTCATCCAGATCTCGCCCAAGTCATGCACGGCGGCATCGGGCGTCAGATCGAAGGCCCCGAGCCGGCGGGCGACTCCTCCCCCCGAATAAATGATCACCGGTTCGGAGCGTCGGCCCGGGGAGAGGTCGTCGAAGTTGGGCACATACCACCACGCCGGCTCGGCGTGGCCGCGGGGATTGGTCGGCGTCGCGTCATGGAAGTTCATCTTGTACCCCCCGGGCCCTGCCCAGACGGTGTAGCCGCTGAAGCGCATCCGATAGCGTCCCGTCACCGGCGCGGTGAAATTGCGCCAGTGCGTGAGGTAGCCGATGACGTAGTTGCTCGAGACCCAGCCCACGGCCTCCAGCTCGCGGGTCTTCGGATCCGAGTCGCCCACCGTGATCGGGGCCCGCCCCGCCCGCACTTCCGGTTGGGCCGAGGCGCCCAGCAAGGGGAACCAGGCGCGGTCGGGCGTGCCCGAGCCGACGCGAAAGCCCACGGTAAATTGGGTGAGGCTGCTTTCATCGCGGCCGTAGTAGCGCACGGTCTTCGTTTCCGGCTGCAGCAGCCGCGCCTTGACGACCTCCCGGAGCGCGTAGTCGGCCACGGTCATGTAACGCGCCATGTGAACGTGCGAGACATCCAGCGCCTCGCCGATCTTGTTGAATCCATTCGCCACCCCGTCCTCCGGCAGGCGGTCCTTCAGCTGCAGCCAGGGCGTGTCCAGCAGATCGCGCAGGGCGTTCTCGTATTCGTAACGATTGAGCCGTCGCCGCGTCGCCCGGCCGTCGCGCTGCACGATGGCCTGGTCCGCCGCCGTGAGCCGCGCGGCGATCGCAGCCAGGTACGCCTGCTGCTCAGCGGCCACCGGGCGCTTCTTCTCCTTCGGCGGCATCTCGCCCGCCCGCACCCGGTCGTGGATCTTCACCCAGATCGCAAGATTCGCGGCGTCGTCCAGCGTGAAAGGCAGCGCGGTTAGATCCAGCCCGCCTTCCTTGTCCACGTCGTTATGGCAGCTTGAGCAATGCCGATCCGTGAAGGCAAACGGATCGAATTCCGCCGCGGGCGCGCGAGCGGCGAGCGCGAAGCCGGCCGCCGCGAGCGCGCCACGGACAAGACGAGACATGGGAAACCTGGGGTTCATCTCTGGGGTTGAGACTAGGGCCGTTGCCACCTTGTGCGGGATCGAACGACCGTCAACGCCATAGCCTTGGCGACGGCGCGGAGGTGGAATCGGAGCCAATCCAGGGGTCGGTCCCTGGAGTGCGTGTCGCCGCGCTCGGGGAGCCAATCCAGGGGCCGCCCAATTTCCAATTTTCAATCGGGGTCCTCCACCCCGGAGCCCGCGGTTTTGCGCCATGGTGCGCTCGCAGGCTGCAGATTGAAAATTGAGCATTGAAAATCGGTCATCTGAAATCGGCCGACGGCTTCCTTCCCGATCAAACGGGCCGACCCCTTAAGTCCGGACCCCGGATTTGACCGCGGAGTGCGCGGAATACACCGAGTGGAGCGGACCAAACCACCCGTCGCCCACTTGGCGCGGCGTGAGTCGGTGCAATCCGTGCAATCTGTGGTCCACGGTTTGGTTCGGCCACAGATTACACCGATTACACCAATCGGGACCCCGACAAGAGTTCATGCCCAATTCAAGCGGCCCGGGAGGGTCGAAGGTAAAGCCTGAGGTGTTCGACCAAGCCCTCCTGACCTGACCCTTTCCGAGTTTTGCACGGACCGCTCAAGGAGATTCCTCGTAGACCAGAAACGCGGTCCGCCTCCTGAACGTCGCCGCGCCTGCTCACAAACGCACGCCGTGCGTTTCCGTTTAGCCTGTTCTGAAAATATTTTCCGCGGAGCCAAACCACTTGATTTCCACTCGACGGAAACGGCGTGATCGGCAATTCCACCCTGCGCCGGGACCTGCCCGCACAAACTCCCATGCCACCCGCTGATCAGGCCGTTTGGTTTGCCGAAAGTGTGCGACCGCACGAACCGGCGCTGCGCGCATTTCTTTCGCGGCGGTTTTCCAGCCTGCCCGACCACGACGACCTCGTGCAGGAGACCTACGCCCGCCTTCTGCGCGTCTCCGACCCACAGCGGCTGGGGCACCTGCGGGCCTTTCTCTTCACCACCGCGCGCAACGTCGCCATCGACCACGTCCGCCGCACACGCCGCACCCCCGTCGACCCCCTCGGTGACACCACCGAGTTTTCCCTGCTTGATTCGGCGCCCGGCGCGGCCGACATGCTCGACCATGCCCAGCGACACGAAGCGATGCTCGCCGCACTCGCGACGCTGCCGGAGCGTTGCCGCGAGGTGATGCTGCTCCGTTACGTCGATGGATTCTCCGCCCCGGAAATCGCCGCCCACCTCGGCCTCGCCGCCGCGACCGTGCGCGTCCACCTGATGAACGGAGTGCGCGACTGCGCGCAGTTCTTCCGGGCTCGCGGCCTACTCGCCCCCCCGGCCACGACGAAAGGTTCCCCATGAAGCCGTCCGAGAACCATGAGCCCAGCGACGCCACCGCCATCGAGGCGGAGTCGCTGGCTTGGCTGGCCGAGCGTGAGGCGGGCTTTGCGCCCGGACGCGCCGCCGCCTTCGAGGCGTGGCGCCGTCACGATCCCCGCCACGCTGCCTCCGTCGCCGAACTGGAGCAGGTGCTCGCGCAACTCGACGGGCTCGCGGAGCACCGCGCTGAGGTAAACACGCATTTCAATCGCATCTCGCCGTCACCGCCCCCGGGCCGGGACACCCCCGCGCTTGCACCCACATCGGTGCTGAATGTCAGCTGGTGGCAGCCCGTGGTGTGGAGCGGGCTGGCCGCAGCTTTGGTCCTCGGTGCTTTTCTTGGTTTACGCACGCCGCAATCGACGCCCAGTCCCGAGACGCGCTATGCGACGACGACCGCTGGCTACGAACGCGCGCGCCTCGCCGATGGCTCGACCCTAGAACTCAACACCGCGAGCGCCGCCCGCGTGCAGTTCACGGCGGCGGAACGCCGCGTCGAGCTCGAGTCGGGCGAAGCCCACTTCGAAGTCGCGCACGACACCGCGCGTCCCTTCGTCGTGAGCGCGGGCGGTGTGGCCGTGCGCGCCGTGGGCACGGCGTTCAACGTCCGCTTCGTCTCCGGAGCCGTCGAGGTCACGGTGACGGAAGGCAAAGTCGAGGTGGAGCGCGTTGACCCCAACGCGCTTTCAGCCGGCCCGACTCTCATCGCCGCCAACCAGCGCCTCGCGCTTCTGCTCTCGCCTGCCGCCACGCCCGCACCCGTCATCGAACCCCTCGCCCCCGGCGACGTGCGGGCCGTGCTCGCCTGGCAGCGCCGCGTCACGGATTTTTCCGACACCCCGCTCGCCGAGGTGGCCGCGCGTTTCAACCGCCACAACACCCTGCAACTCGTGATCGGGGATTCCGCGCTGGGTACCCGCCGCATCGGCGGGATCTTCGCCCTCGACGACGTCGAGGCCTTCGTTCGCCTGCTTGAGCGCGACGGCATCATCCGGGCCGAGCGCCAGGGTGACATCCTGCTGCTGCGCTTGCCGTAGCGGTGCGGGGACGCCCGATTTCGCGGCGAATCTTCACGAATGCGAAAATTGTTTTGCTTGCGACTAAACAGATGCCTGTGCGCGAGCGTTACAGGGTTAGTGGCTCTGCTCCGTTTCACCCCGTCGTTTTCCTCCGCCTCCGTTGTGCTCGCCTCGTGCAGCGTGATGGTGGCGGTCGCGCCCCTTGGCGCGGCGACGGTCGATGCGAAGCGGAGCTTTGACCTCCCCCGCGGCGACGCTGCAACGACGCTTCGGCAATTCGCCGCCGCCGCCGGTCGCTCGCTCGTCTTCGTCTCCGACAAGGTGCGCGGCGAAACGACGAACGCTGTCCGTGGCGAATTCACGCCGCGGGACGCACTCGACCGCATGCTCGCGGGCTCGGCCCTCGAAGCTGCCCAGGACGCCGCAACCGGTGCCCTCGTCGTGAGCCGCAAACGCACCGTGAGCGACGCGCCACCGCGCACCGGGGAGGTCGGACCTGTTTCCGATCCGCAGCCCAAACCCACACCCAAGACCCAAGCCATGAAATCCCCCCGCACCTTCCTCGCCGCTCTCGCCGGCTGGCTCGCCGCATCAACCGCGGTTGATGCCCAGACGCCCCCTCCGGCCGGCGAAGTCGTCAAACTCTCCGCCTTCGAAGTCTCCGGCCAGGTGCCCAACCGCTACCAAGCCTCCGACGCGACGAGCGGTGGCCGCCTCCGCACCGCCATCTTCGACTCGCCGCAGGCCATCAGCGTAGTCCCCGAGGCCCTCATGAAAGACGTCGGAGCGATCCGAACCATCGACGCGCTGAAGTATATCTCCGGAGTAACCGAATCCACCCTCCCGGGCGGCTTGGACCGCGTCACCGTCCGCGGCTTCCAATGGGACGGACAGACCGTGGATGGCTTCTACTCGAATACCTATAACAATATCGACTCATTCTTGGTCGATCGTATCGAGGTCGTAAAAGGCCCGAACGCCATCATCTCGCCTTCCGGCAACCCGGGCGGCACGGTCAACAATGTGACCAAGAAGCCGCTGTTCGTCAGCCCCCGCCACAGCGTGCGGTTCGAATACGGAATGTTCGACGCGGGCAGCGTGGAACTCGATTCCACCGGGCGCCTGGGGGAATCAACCGGCAAATTTGCTTACCGACTGCTGGTCGCCTACCGCGATTTCGACGCCTATTACGACAAGGCCGGCACCCAGCGTCACAGCATCTCTCCTTCCCTTTCCTATCAGCTTGCGCCCAACACCAAGCTCACCGTCCAGGCGGAATTCTTGAAGTGGAAGTCGGGTACTTACATCGGCTTTCCGATCGACCCTTCGGCCGGTACGACCAACGAGGCGCGGATGCTTGCCGGTGTCTCGCCCACGACCGCCTTCTACAACGACGATATCTACCGCCCGGATCGGCGCAATTCCTTCCAGGCCTTCCTCACGATCGATCTGACCGACCACCTGTCCGTCCGCGTAGCCGCACGCCAAGTCAACTACGCCATGCGCACGACCCAGCTCAACTTCGCATCAACCAACGGTGACGGCGGTGCACGCGATCCCAACACGGGTCTGTACATTCCTTTCACGGTGTTCGGCCCGGGGCCGGCCTTCGCTCCGTCGCCTGCACCCGTGCAGAACCGCACGTTCAACCAAACGGGTTCGGTCGCGGATATCATTGAGAAGCGGCAGAACTTCCAAAACGACTGGGTCTACGAGCGTACCGTGGCCGACGTGAAGTCCACGACCAGCGCCGGTTTCGCCTACACGCGACGCCTGCCCGATGCGGCCCAGTCCGTCTTGGTGGTCGGCGGTGAAGGCGTGCCGATCAACGTGGATAACGTCGTGCTGGGCCGGTACCGTAGCACGGGAGTGACGCTCGACCGATTCGAGATCCTCGAGCTAACCCGCCAGTACTACCTCAACCAAAGCGTCACCGCCTTCGACGGCCGAGCCATCTTCTCCGGTGGCGTTTCGAAACTTCAGTCCCGCAATGGAACGACGCAATTACTCCCCGGCCGCACCAGTTCCACGGTCAACGCCGACGAGACCACCGTCAACTACGGCGTGGTGGTAAAGCCCGTCCCGAACATTTCGCTCTTCTACGGCCATGCGGAAAACGCTTCGCCGATTGCCACCAGCATCTCCCCGCCCGGAACCCCGGCGTTCTCCAACGGCATTCAGGATGAGTTCGGTGGCCGCGTTCGTCTGGTAGATAACCGCCTGCAGTTGGCGGTCACCTACTTCAAGATTGAACAAAACGCGTTTTCCGTGACCAACCCGGCTAATCTTGCGACCCCGCCCCCGAATCCTCGCGCTCCGAATCTGTTCTCCGACCGAGTGGCGAAGGGGTGGGAATTGGAAGGAACGTTCGAGATCCAAAAGGGGTTTACCGTCATCGGCCACTATACCGCCTTTACCAACCGCGACCCGTTCAATGTTCCGTTCCGCGGCACGGCCGAGAAGTCCGCCGCCGCTTGGGCTCGCTATGAGTTTCAAAACACCGCTCTAAAGGGCTTCAGTGTATCCGTCGGAGCCAATTGGCTGGGCAAGCGCCCGGGTGATGCGCCTTCCGGAGTCACAGGCGCGAGCACGCCAACCCGACTGATTCCGAATCTTCCGAGCTTCTATCTTCCCGCCCGCACACTCGTGGATCTCTCGGCTGGCTATACCCGCGGCGCTTGGAGTTATCAGGCGAACATCGACAACGTATTCGACAAAAATTACATCCTCGCCTCGCTCTCCCGCATGTTGGTGGTTCCCGGCACCGGCATTAACTTCCGGGCTTCGACGACCTATCGGTTCTAACGTCCGAGGCGCCCCGGGGCGGGCCTCGATACGGGGTCAGATCGAGAATCGAGACAATTCCGCCCGGAACATCCGCGTCTCAGCCGCGCGGCTCTGGCAGAAGCGGAATCCGCCGCCCCGCCTGCATAAAGATAATCGGTCCGATCCCAGCCGCGGTTGGTGGCATGATAGTACGCCCCGGCCAGTTTCACGCTAAGTTTGCGAGTCAAGCGGCCGGCGAAGTCAGGGCGAGATTCTCAATTCTTGATATGTCCCCGTTCGGGCGCCCCCGGGCCATGATGAGAGCCAGCGCGGTCAGGCTTTGGCCAGCGCCCCGGCGACGAGTTGATTGAGGCTCTCGCCGCGCGACATGGCTTTCAGCGCGACGCGCTGATGCAGCTCCGGTGACACCCGCACCACGAACTTGCCGCTGTAAGATCTTCCGGCCGTCGCCGGCGGCAGCGGCGTGCGTTCGTCTTCGATAATTTTCACCCACTCCTCGGCGATTCGGCAAAGCTGGCGATAAACCTCGGCTTCGTCACTGCCGTGGCACCCGCCGTGAAAGAGGCCGGGGCAGCGGCCGACGAAGCACTCGTCCTCGTCGGACCATTCGACGAATTTCAGATAACGGGCGGCTTTGGCTTTGCGATCAGTGGCGTTCATGGGCGGGTTTCTCCTGGATTTACAGCGCGGATGGCTTCTTCGATGTCGCGCTGCTGGTAGGGCTTGGCTTCCCCTTTGTGCACCGAGACGAGCAGGCGGTAACCGGAGGGATGCTCGTAATTCCGGTGGCTGCCTTTCCCTCCCCGGCTGACGAACCCGGCCCTGGCCAGGTCCATCAGCAGTTGCGCAAGCCTCTTTGGCATGGGGAGTATCAGAGTGATACTCCTGCGAGCGTCAAGGCGGGTCTGAGGTCCGGCCGGGAGCGCGAGGCTCCAGCCGACCCCTGCGGCTTGGTCCCGCCGGGAATTGGAAATCGACGTCAGCCGCCGGGCTGGTGTGTTCTGGGCTGCCCGGCGACGATCGCCGGGCGGCTGAATCCACCCCTCAAAGCGGATCATATGAAATTCAATCGTCTGGGAGAAAGTGACCTTAAAGTGTCCGAGATTTGTCTCGGGACCATGACCTTCGGAGAGCAGAACTCCGAGCCGGAGGCCCATGCGCAGCTGGATGCCGCCCTTTCCCGGGGCATCAATTTCATCGATGTCGCGGAGATGTATCCGGTCCCGCCGCGGGCGGAGACGCAGGGGCGCACGGAGAGTTATGTGGGGAGCTGGCTCAAGCATCAGCGCCGCGATCAGGTGATCCTTGCCACCAAGATCACCGGGCCCGGCCGGGGGTTTGCCTGGGTTCGCGGTGGACCAAAAGCCATCGATCGAAAGAGCGTCGCCGAGGCGCTGGAGGGCAGCCTGCGGCGCATGCAGA
>CAINHV010000476.1 GCA_903848965.1 uncultured Opitutia bacterium
CATGGGTCGGGAGACCCATGCCACTCGGTCGGTTGCGACCAACAAAAAGCCCGCGGGGGGAAACCCGCGGGCTTGAAACTGAAAACAGACTCCTCGCGTTAGAACGACATGCGGGCCGAGAGCATGAAGTTCCGGGGCATCATGTAGGACACGTTGCCGGGGATGGTGACGCGCGACGACTGGCTGATGTCGTTGTTGCGCGGCGCCAGGAAGATGCTGTCCGTCGTGTTCACGTTCGAAGGCGCGTAGCCGTACATCGCCTTGTTGTAATCGAACAGGTTGTCGATCGTGAGGTTGAATTGGATGCTCTTCGGCAGGTAGCGGCGGGTTTCCTTCAAGCGGAGGGTGTAGGCCAGGGTGGCGGTCGTCTTGAAGTAGTTTTCGCTGTAGATGTAGCTGTCCGGGCCGACGGTGGGATCGTCGATCGCCCGCAGGGGATTGGCGGGATCGACAATCGTGTCGCTGACCCGCGTGCCGATGACCTGGGGCCCGCGGTAGTTGACGGCCAGGCCGACGCGCAGGCCGTTCAACTTGCCGGAGGAGAAGCGATAATCGGTCGCGAGGTTGCCGCTGAGCTTCAGGCTGCCACCGGCCTTACGCACTTCCTTGTTCCGGCCGAGGATGGTCGGGATGACGGTGTCGGACATGGCGTTCCACCCGTCCACCGCCGCCTGGACCTTGTCCACGTTGATCTTCGTCGGATCGTTAAGCGCGGGGTTGATGATGGCATTGTCACCGGGGTCGATAATCACGCCGGCATCGGTCAGGGCCTGGCGAAGGAGCGGATTGATGCGTTGGAAGTATCCCGGCATGTTCGGATAGGTGTCCTTTTCCACGGCCTGGGTTTCGCCGGCATTGAGGATCAGGCGCCAGTTGCGCGTGAGGTTGGCCGTCACCTCGAATTCATAGCCCTTCGTTTCGCTCGTGGTGGTCGACGCGACGTCGATCGTCCAGGTGCGGACACCGCGAACGTTGCGACCGCTGGGGCTCAAGTCACCGACCACCGGGGCGGCGGCGATGGCATTGTGGGCGCCCGACCAGCCGTCACCGATGTTGAGGCCGACGCCTTCCTGATAGGCGGAGAACCAGCCTGCGCTCATCGAGAGGCGGCCGCCGGGGAGGGTCACGCGGACGCCGGCGTCATACGACTGGGCGGTGGTGCTGGAATACTGCTCGCCTTCCGGTCCCTGCGCGGGGGCACGGATGTCGAACGTCGTGCTGTCGTTGGCGTAGATGCCGAGCCAGGGCTTGACGTTGTAAACGAAGCCGTAGGTCCGGGTGTTCGCGGCCTGCTTGTCCTGGGGCGGGTTCGTGTCGTCGCGGAAGCGATCGTTGACATACTGGGCCTGACCGACCTCGACGTTGTTGGACTGCAGAACGGTTGGCCGGAAGATCGCGGGCGTTTCAGGTCCGATGACTTTCCCCGTGGCGTCCTTCGGGAGGTACTTGAGATCCCAGTAGTCGGCCGTGGCTGTGGGCTTCGAGAAGAGGTCGAGGCCATTCCAGCCGGCCGGCATGCGACCCGGGAGGAAGAAGAGTGTCTGCTGGAACTCGGTGGTGTCGCGGCGGAGCGCGCCGATGAGGATCAGCTTGTTCTTGAAGAGATCGAAGTTGGCCGCGATCTGGCCGAAGTTGTTGTTCCGGCTCGTGTCGGAGTTGGTGGTCTCGCGCACCGTGTTGAACGCCATCGTCGGCTTGAGGTCGAGGTTGACGCCCGTGACCGGGTCGACCGCCCGCACGCCTGACATGATCGCCGGGAAGCGATTAAACTTCTCCTGGCTGTCGTGATAGACGCGGGTGTAGAGGCCGTAGGGGCTCTGGTCGGCGCGCACGACCCAGGCGCGAAAATCCGGGCCGAATTGGGTCAGCGGAATGAGACGCTGGCGCTGGCGGGCCTGGCTGACGTTTTCCTGGCGCCCGGCCATCAGGCCGAACTGCAGCTTGCCGAAGCGGGTGTCCCTGACGTACGCGGCGTGGAACCGGCCGTTCTTGTAATCCGCCCCGCGGATGGAATCGCGAATCAGGTAATCGCTGTAGCGCCGGAGGTAGCCCGGGTTCGGGGTGACGCCGTCGGGGAGCAGGCGCATGATGTCGATGAAGGTCTCCTGGCGACCACCGCGGCCGGAGTTGTCACCATACACCGGCGAGTTGTTGACGTCACCCGCGAGTTCGAGGAACAGCCCCGGTAATGGAGTGTACGTCAGGTAGGCGGCGTAGTCGCGTGCAATCTCGCTGAACGTGGGGACGCGTTCATCGGGTGGGTAGAGCAGCGTGGTCTGGTGCCGCAGCGGAACCTCGAAGCCGGGGGCGCCGGCGATGGCGAGGGCGTAGCGGTCGCCCCCCTTGGTATCCCACACGTCAACCATGCCCTGATTGTTGAGGGAGAAGTTCACGGTCCGGATTTGCTTCCCGTTCAGGAAACTCGGATTCGTGGCGTTGTAGCTCGCGCCGATGGTTTGGAACGTATTCTGGAAGTTATACGCGATGCCGTTGTAATCCGGATGGGCGGTGAAGCGCGGGGTCGTGTTGCGCGCCGCTCCCGCCACCCGTAGCTGCGCGGCCGTCACCGTCGGATCAGCCTTGAAGTAGCTCGTGGAGCCGTTCCAGCCGGAGAGGCGATCCTTGAGCTGCGTGTTGGCGGTGGCCCGCTTCGTGTCGCGGTATTCAGTCTCCACGCGGAACTTCAGGTTCTTGGTGATCTCCCACGTGGCGGCGAGGTGGACGCCCTTGCGTTCCTCCCATTCGCGATCGCGCCAGCTTTCGCGCGAGTCCCACATGAGATTCGCGCGGACGGCGATCTTGTCGTTGAGCGGTTGGTTGACGTCTGCCGTCAGCCGATAGCGGTTCCAGGTGCCAACCTGGACGGACAATTCCCGCAGCGGCCGGGCGAGTAGCGCCTGCTTCGTGTTGGTGTTGATCGTGCCGCCGTTGCCGCCGGAACCGAACAGGATGGAATTTGAGCCCCGGGCGAAATCGATGCGCTCGGTGCTGAAATTATCTGCGGTGTTGGCGTAGGGGAAGAAGTTGCGCGTCGGCGTGTTCGCCGCGACGCCGCGGACGCGGATGCGGGAGCTGGCGCCGCGGCCAAAGCCATCGGCACTGTTGTCGTCCGGCATCGTGGCCGTGTTGACCGAGAAATTTGCCGCCTCGGCCACGTCGGTGACATTGAAGGCGTCGAGGAACTCGCGGGTGATGACGGAAAACGCCACCGGCGTATCCTTGAGGGCGGTGGCAATGCGTCCGCCCGCAAGCGAGCTGGCTGCCACGAAACCGACGTCGGAGTCCGCCTGGACGCTGAACGGGTCGAGCTTGACGGCCTCTTCCGCGCCGGCGCCACCCCGTGAGGTGGGCGCCGCTTGGGCAAAGAGGTTGGGCGCGGCGAAGCCAAGGCAGGCGGCCGCCGTGAGGATCACGGATCGAGTCAGGGTTCTATTCATAGTGTGTAGTGTCGGCGAAGGGCATCGCTGCGATGGACTTCGCCTGGGGGGTTGGCCGGGCAGGGTAGACAAACAGCGATGGCCATGGTGGGGGCCACGCGGTTCCGGGTCGGATCAAGGCGGGAGTTCAACGGTTACTCTCTCGTCAAATTCGATCCCCTTTAGGTGCGTCTCGGTGGCAGGTGCGTCAAGGATTTGGATCGGGGGTGACATGCGGGTTTTCGGCCGGATTTTCTCCCCTCGATTTTCTCGCGCGAAATGCATTTGTCTCGGGCGTGCTCCGAGGGAGATTCGAGCCATGCCGTTGCTCTCGATCAATCCCGCCACTGGACGCCGGATCGCCTCTCATGCCGAGTTTCCGCCCGCCGCGGTCGAGCGCGCGGTCGCCCGGGCCCACCGCGCGCAGCGCGCCTGGCGGGAGGTTCCCGTCGCCGCGCGGGCGAAGCAGCTTCGTGCGCTCGCCCGCGAATTGCGTGCGGCGGCGAAACCGTTGGCCCGGCTGGCGACGGCCGAGATGGGCAAACCGATCCGCCAGGCCGAGGCCGAGGTGGAGAAGTGCGCCCTGCTTTGCGAATACTACGCGAAGCACGGCGCTCAACTCCTCGCGGACGAGCGGCCGGTGGCGGCCCCGCCCCAGGCGCGCGTCGTGTTTGAGCCGTTGGGCGTGATCCTCGCGATCATGCCGTGGAATTTTCCCTTCTGGCAGGCAGTGCGCGCGGCGGTGCCGGTGATCGTGGGCGGCAACGCGATGCTGCTGAAACACGCGCCCAACATCGCGGGTTGCGCCCTGGCCCTCGAACGCGTCTTCCGCCGCGCCGGGTTCCCTGCCGGCGTCTTCCAAGTCCTGCTCATCGACACAACGCCCGTGCCCGGTTTGCTGGCGGATTCGCGGATTGCCGGGGTCACGCTCACGGGGAGCACCGCGGCCGGGAAGGCCGTCGCCGCCCTCGCCGGCGCCGCGATGAAACCGGGGGTGTTCGAACTTGGAGGCAGCGACCCGGCCATCGTGCTCGCGGATGCCGATCTCGATCGTGCAGCGGAAGCCGGGGCCCTGTCGCGCCTGATTAACTCGGGCCAGACCTGTGTCTGCTCCAAGCGTTTCATTGTCGTGCGCTCCGTGCTGCGCGCCTTCGAGGCGAAGTTCACCGCCCGCATGGCGGCGCGCCGGGTTGGCGATCCGGCGGATCCAGCGAACGACGTCGGTCCGCTCGCGCGCGCCGACCTGCGCGACAAGGTGGAACGGCAGGTTCGCACCAGCATCCGGCGGGGAGCGCGGGTGCTGTTGGGCGGGGCAACCTTACCCGGACCGGGATTCTTCTACGCGCCCACCGTGCTGAGCGACGTGGGACCGGGCATGCCGGCCTTTGAGGAAGAGATCTTCGGGCCCGTGGCGTCGATCATTCCCGTGCGGGACGAGGCCGAGGCGATCCGCGTGGCCAACGCGACGCCCTACGGACTCGCCGCG
>CAINHV010000477.1 GCA_903848965.1 uncultured Opitutia bacterium
CCAGTAATCGAGGAACGCCCTCACGAAGCGCTGCGAATTCGGATCGGCGAGCAAGCGTGCCGTCTCTGCCCGCAGCACCTCCGGCTTGCGGAGGTCGCCCCGGGCCGCCACGGCACGCAATTGATCATCCGGCCCCGCGTTGCTCAGCAGCAGCGCCAGGCGCGTCGCGAGGGCGAAGTCGTTGAGCCGGCCGTTCGCACCCTCGTCGAGGTAGACAAATTCCGGTGACGAAAGGATGCCGGTGTAAGTCGTCATCATGGCGGCCGCGAAGCCGATGCCCCGCGCGTGGCGTTCCTTGAACAAGCCGATGTAATCCTGCACGAGGGCTTCCTGCACGGGGCGGCGATAGACCTTGGCCAGAAAAGCGCGAATCAGGCGCTCGGCATCCGCGTCCGGCTGCTTCGACTCGACCTCGATGAGCACCGACACCCGCTTGCGGGTATAGACGCCATCGGCGCCGTTGACGTAGAAACCCTGCGGCGGAACCGGCTGCGCGATTTCGATGCGCACTCCGGCGCCCGGCGCGGCGCTTTCGAATTTCTTCATCGGCAGATCGCCGAACAAGACCGCATAGCCCGGATGTACCGGGCTGTCGTACAACGGACCTTCGACTTCCATCCAACGGAACGCCACGCCCGGCTGGCCGTCGCGTTGCGAAAGAGAATTTGTGAACTGCTCGTTGCCGGTGAGACCAGGACGCGAGCGGAAGAAGCGAATCGAGTCGGTGTTGATGTACTCGTCGGACAAAAGCTCGACATTCTTCAGTTCCGCGACGCCCGCCTCCGGGGTGACATCAAACGCGCCAAGCTTCGCACCTGGAAGGGGCGGCACGCGGGAATAAACATGGATGATCTCATCACGCCGGCCCGGCGTAACGTCAGCCTGATTGGCGGTATGCCACTCCGGTGGCAGCAACTGCGCGGCACGGGGAGGACCGCCCCTTCCCTGCCCTGGTGCCCCGCCGCGACCGCCCTTGGCATTCTCATCCGGGCTGCGGGGTGCCGGCTGTTTCCAGTTCAGGTGGTCTGGGAGATAGAAGATCTTTCGCACGGCGTCACGCTGGCCAAAGGGCCCAACCCAAATCGTGTAGCCGCTGAACCGCAGATTGTACCGGCCCGTCACTGGCGCACGCCACTTCAGCCAGGTCGAGCTGAACGCAGGTCCGTAAACACTGTGCGTCCAGGCCATGGCCTCGAGTTCGCGTTTCGCCGGATCCTTGTCACCCACGGTGATGGGCGCCTCCCGGGTCAGCGCCGGCACATCCGGGCCGGAGCCGAGCACCGGGAAACGACCGCGCTCCGGGACGCCGTTGTTATTCCGAAAATCGATGCTGTCGCGGGCGTAGAAGCGTTGGACGGTGGTCGGAGGCTTCACGTACTCCGTCGCCATCGCCTCGCGAATCGCCAATTGCGCCGCGCTCATGTAGCGCGCCAGATGCACGTGCGAGACATCGAGCGCCTTGCTCACCTTGTTGAAGAGAGCGACTTCACCGTCCTCCGGCAGTTGATCGCCCACGACGAGGCGTGGCAGGTGGAAAAGATCGCGCAGTGTGTTCTCGTACTCGCTGCGATTCATCCGCCGGCGCTGCACGCGGCCAAACTGTGAGTCGGCCCGGGTCTCCTCGGCGACGAGGCGGGTGCTGATCGTTTTCAGGAACGTCGAAGCCTCGCCCGAGCCGGGGCGTTTCTTTTCCTTCGGCGGCATCTC
>CAINHV010000478.1 GCA_903848965.1 uncultured Opitutia bacterium
GCGTAGAAATACCGCCGGGGGTTCGGTTTGCCGACCATGTCGCGGCCATTCGCGAACTTGGTGGTGTAGCCATTCGGTCCGGCCCACATCGTGAAGCCGCTGAACTTAATCCCATAGCGGCCGGCAACCGGGGCCCGGAAGGCATTCCAGCGCGAGGCGAAACCGGTGACGTAGTTGCTGGAGATCCAGCCGCTGGCCTCGAGTTCGCGCTTGGCCGGATCGCTCTCTCCGACGGTCGGCGGGGCCAGATAATGGCGCACGTCCGGCTGAGGCTCGTAACCGAGCAACGGGAACTTCATCCGCTCGGGTCCACCGGCGTTACTGTTCACATTCGGCAGCCACTGCGTCATGTTGCCCTCTTCGCGGGCGTAGTAGCGCTTGGTCGTGGTCGGTGGCTGCACCAGCTTGAGAGCCATGACCTGGCGCATCGCGGAGTCGGCCGCCGACATGTAGCGCTGCATGTGCACGTACGAAACGTCGAGAGCGGTGCTGACCTTGTTGAAGCGGAACGCTTCGCCGTCCTCGGGCAACTGGCTCTGGATCTGCAGCCACGGGGCCTGGAAAATATCCCGCAATGCACTCTCGTACTCACTGCGATTCAGCCGGCGGCGCATCGTTCGTCCCTCGACGGCAATGCGCTCCTTCTCGGAGTTGATCAGCGCGGCCGAAATGCCGCTGATGAAGGTCTTCATCTCCGCGGCATCGGGGGTCTTTTTCTCCTTCGGCGGCATCTCGCCCGACTGCACGCGGTCGTGGACCTTCACCCAGAGAAGGAAATTATCCGCGTTCTCCGGGCTGTATTTGACCGCGGTGAGGTCGAGGCCTCCCTCCTTATCCACGTCGTTGTGGCAACTGGAACAATAGCGATCGGTGAAGGCAGCGACGTCGTCCACCGGGAAGGTGGCCGCCTGCAGGGACCAAGCCGACCCGAAGATCGCGAGACCGATGATTCCGCACACCAGGGCACGGGAAGGTTTCGGAAATGATTTCATAGTACGAGGAGGGAACGAAAGCACGGGACCGCCGGGAGCACCTTCCGTGAAGAAGGCCGGACGCTTTCACGCCCGGCTCGGCGGATCTAAAGAACGAAGGACGGGCGGCCGTACGGTCAGGTGTACGGCCGGCAACTCAGGTCATTTCAAGGCCGCGCATCGTGCCGGTCGAGGAGGAGAACTTGTCCACTTCAAGGCCCATCCGCTGGACCATCGAGAGGAGCAAGTTGGTCAGGGGGTAGTTCAGGGTCGGCTCGCGATCGAAGCCGATGTGCTGGCCATGCTTGAATCCACCGCCGGCCAGGAGCACCGGCATGTTGAAGCAAACGTGCTGGTTGGCGTCACCGAAGTTCGAGCCGTAATAGATCATCGAACGGTCGAGCAGCGTCTCCTGATCCTCCTTCACGCCCTTCAGGTCGCGGAAGAGCTGGTTGAGCGCCTGCATGTGCCGCATGTCGAGAGCCCGCAATTGCGAGAGCTTTTCCTCGGACTTACCGTGGTGCGAAAGATTGTGATAGTCCTCGGTGATCGAGACTTCGTTGACGCCCTCGACGATCGGGGTCGAGGAACTGTTCAACATCAGCGTAATCGCGCGGGTGGAATCGGTTTCGAAGGCAATTTTCGCCAGGTCGTACATCACCTTCACCTTGCCGAAGTAGTTCGCCGCACTCGCGGGATCGACCAACGCGGGACGATTGACCACTGGCTTCGGCTTTTTCTCCCAGCCCTCGGAGGCCTTCAGCCGGCCTTCCAGATCGCGGACGCTGGTGAAATATTGGTCGAGCCGCTCGCGGTCCTTGTAGCCGAGATCGCGCTCGAGGCTCTTGGCCTGCGCGGCGACGGCATCTAGCACGCTGCGGCCATTCTCGAGGGTCGTCAGCGTCGCGGCCACTTCGGCCTCCGAACCTTGGACGAAGAGTTGTTTGAACACCGCGGCAGCGCTGGTCTCCGGCGGGATGGCGACGCCGGTGCCCGTGCAGGAGAGACTGCGATTGTTGGTGTTGACGGCGAGCGTGAGCGACGGGAACCGAGTCGCGATGCCAATGCGCTCGGCAATCAGCTGATCGACGGAAATCGTATTGCGGAACGAGCCGCTTCCCGGATGGGGCGCGCCGGTGATGAAGCAGATGTCCGCCGGGTGACCGCCGTCGACGTTGGGATAGGAGACGCCGCTGAAGACCGTGAAATCGTTCCGGTGCTCCTCGATGACCTTCAGGTAAGGCGAGAGCGGATAGTTGCGACCGGTGGCCTCGGGGAAGAAGCGCTGCGCCGTCGCACCCATCGCGAAGCCGAGATTGTTGTTGATCCCGAAAAACCGGCGTGGCTTCGCGTTCGGTGCCAGCGGGGACGACGATTGGGCGGCCCGGGTGAAGGTCGGCAGCATCGTGTCGAGGAACGGCAGGGCCAAGGCGATACCCGTGCCGCGCAGGAAGGTTCGACGGGAGAGAGGCTGACGGGTGGCGAGGTAGGGTCCGTACTGGGGCAGGGCGGTGGGCTTCATAATCAGGGGATGTTTTTCATTCTGCAGTGAGAAGTTGAAAGCACGGCGGACCATTCGATCCCGCCGCTGCAAAGCTAATCTCGGAAATGGTTTCTGGAAAGTACTTCTTTGGCGAAATTTCGCCGGATATTTCCAACTCCGTGGCCGGAAAATTTCCCTAAACTCCTTCCCGATTCCAGACGTGTTTTCTCTTGTTTCCGTAGCTCACGGCGCGCCGTGATCCGTCATTTTTTTCCGGTAAACGCGTTAAAGAACTCGAACATCCGGTCCATGCCCTCGTCGGTGGCGCGTTCCGGGGTCAGGGCCCGGGTGCCTTGGCGGTCAAGCGCGAGTCCGACGGTCCGTGCCTGGACGCTCTGCTGGGGTGTCATCTGGGCCAGCGGATCCTTCAGGGCCTGGGTCACCGTGATGGGTTCCACGCCCATGCGGCGACATTGGACGATGAGGGGCAGCAGGAACCGTGCACTGAGGTCATTTTCGTGCAGCAGCAGGATGTGCGATTCCGCGCGGTTGTTGCTCACGACATTGGCGAGCTGGTCATAGAACTGGAGCGACTCCACGTGCAGCCGGAGGTAGACGTCGCGGAGGTAGTCCCAATTGATCGGCTTCTTCTCGTCGATGGCCCGGTGTAGAAGCTGGTTCATCCGCGCGTCGGAGGCGCTGGCCGTATAGTAACCGACGGTGTAACCCGCGGCGGCCAACGCGGACTGCACTTCGGCGGGAATGATGTCCGCCTTCGGATCCTTCGGCTCCGGGTAACGGACCGACGGGAAGAAATTGGGCAGCTTGGAAATCGCCTCGTGCCCCTGGTGGAAGGCGGCGACAAAAGCTGCACCCGACGAGGGCGAGACGGGAACGTAGAGTCCGATGCGGTGGCCGGCGTTCGCGTAGGCCCGGACGCGCTCCATCCCGCCCGGCTGCGCGAGGGTGGCCGGGTTGATGTAGAATGCGGCCTCGGTGATAGTACCGGTCTTCAGCGCCTCGAGCACGCGGTCCGTCTGTTCCTTCCCGGCAAAGAGCTTTCCATCTGCGCCCGGGGCATCCGAGAAGGTGAACGCGAGCCGAATGGCGACATTCGCTCCAGCCTGGGCGTGAACGGCGGGAACCGGCACGAGCACGGCGCCCAGGAGGAGCGCAACTAGGCCGATGGAACGGGACGGCAGAGGGGAATTCATGCGATTGGGTTCGCCTGCCGCCGCGCCGATTCAGCGGGCCGCAGTGCGCAGCGGACGTATCGTCTCGATGTCGGCAACCGGATCAAGCCGGTTGTTGATCCAAGTTTGGCCACCGTCCGACTGGCCCCGTCCTGGACCGCCTCCGGGCAGTGGTTACATTCGCGTCCCGCGCGGGGTGGCCGGCC
>CAINHV010000479.1 GCA_903848965.1 uncultured Opitutia bacterium
CAATGAAGAAGTCCCTGCCCTCACGGGCAGGGCTACCCCAGCCGGGGGCAACGACGGGCCACTTGGGGCTCGTCGCGCATCGAGCGTTCCCGCAGATTGCCGCCGTGATCGCGTCGGTGGCATTTCGCAATTTCAAGGCGCTGCGCGCGACCAGTCTCGCGCTGGGACCGTTCAATCTCGTCATCGGGCCGAATGGCAGCGGCAAGACGAGCCTCATCGAGGCGCTGGAACGCCTGCGCGTGCTTTCGAATCTGCCCGTCCAGCTGGGCCCGCCGACCGGGAAGCGGGAAGGGCCGGAACTCGAGTTTCAATTTTCGCCGCCTCATGAAGGGATCGTCGTCCGGCTGGAGTGCACCTCGGATGCCGTCTGCGATTTTCTCCGGACGGAACCGGGGGCCTCCCCGGGCTGGCCGGCTCTCCGCGCCGACCTCGGCCGGATCCGGCATTACGTGCTCGATCACGAGGCGATGGCGACACCGTCGCTGCGCCGCGAGTCGCAGAACCTGCATCCGGACGGCGCGAACCTGGCGGCTTTTCTGGCCGGCCTCCGGGATCGGGCGCCGGAGGCGTTCAGCACGCTGACCGCGGAATTGCTCCGGATCCTGCCCGAATTCAGCGCTCTTGAACTGGTGCCGCAGGCGGCTGACTACGTCGATTTCGGTCTGCGCCTGCACGAGGATGGGCTGCTCCTGGCGGGAGAACTTTCCCAGGGCGTGCTCTACCTCGTGGGGATCCTCGCCCTCGCGCACGATCCCACTCCGCCGCGGGTGCTCTGTATCGAGGAGCCCGATCGGGGCATTCATCCCCGGATGCTGCGCGAGATTCGCGACCTGTTGTACCGCCTGAGCTATCCGGCGTCGTCCGGGCTCGAGCGTCCGGCGGTGCAGGTCGTGGCGACGACGCTTTCGCCTTATTTCATCGATCTCTTCCGTGAACATCCGGAGGAGGTGGTGATCTCGCAAAAGCAGGGCCGCGCCGCGCGGTTCGAGCGCCTGTCGGATCGGCCCGACCTGCCGGAACTCATGCGCGAAGGTTCACTCGGGGAGATGTGGTTCAGCGGCATCCTCGGGGGCGTACCAGAGGAGCAATGAAGGTCGCGTTGCTCAGCGAATCACCGGCTGACGAGGCGGCATTGCGAATTCTCGTGGGGACGGTGATCGGGACCGTCCAGTTTGTCGCGCCGGGGTTTCGTGCGCGCGGCTGGCCGAATGTCGTGCAGTTGCTGCCCGCGGTGATTCGGCACCTCCATTTCAACACCGACGTCGACGTGCTGGTGGCGGTGGGAGACTCCGACGATTCCGTCGTGCACGGCGAGTTGCACGAGCGGCCCAATTACTTCCATCCCCATTGCCGGGTCTGCCAGATGCGCGCGGTGTTTCGGCAGACGACGCGGAAGCTGCCACCGGCGCACGGTCGCGCCCACGTGCTCCGGGGGGTCGGCGTGGCGGTTCCGGCGATCGAGGCGTGGTACCTGTGCGGTCGGGATTCGACGGTTTCCGAAGCCGCGTGGGTGGACGGTCAGGCCAGTGGTCGCTCGCCCTATTCGCGGGCCGAGTTGAAATGGCGCGTGTATGGCACGGATCGGCCCAGCCTGCGGCATGAGATCGATTGCGCGCTGCGGGAGGTCGCCCGGCATCGGACCGATCCCCGGCGGCTCGAGCATGACTTTCCCGGATTCGGTGCGCTCGCCCGCGATCTTCGCGCCTCCCGTCCGTCCCATGGCGGTCGACCCTAGGCCGATGAAGTTGAAGGGTGGCCGGACAAAATGTCGTGAGCGCGCACGAGGCCGGGCCCGGCGAAATGCGTGTACGGGCGTGGCGCGTCGACGTCCGGATGGCTACGGAATTTATTGATCCGCTTTTCGAGCGACGCGCGCCTCATGAAATCCGGATTGAATTCCCGGCGACCTCATCCGCATAAATCACCCCGCGCTCATGCCACCCCCGCTTTTTCGCCGGCGCTCGTGCCTGCCGCTTTATCTCGAGTGGATCGCCCGGCTGATCGCGGGGTTCCTGTATCGGGTGCGCTCGAGCGGCGTGGAACAGCTGCCCGCCACGGGCGGCGTGCTGCTGATCGCGAATCACATCTCGTACGTCGATGTGATTGCGATCCAGGTCGCCTGTCCGCGGCCCATCCGGTTCGTGGGCTATGAGGGGCTTCGCACCAATCCATTCTTTGATTGGTGCTTTCGGCAGAGCGGCTGCATCGGTGTCTCCTCCGGCGGTCCGCTCGCGGGGATGCGCGCGGCGGCCCGGGCGTTGCGCGCCGGCGAGGTGGTCCTGGTCTTTCCGGAGGGCAGCATTTCCCGGTCCGGCCAGTTGATGGCGATCAAGCGGGGCTTCGAACTGATCGCGCGCGAGGCCGGCACGCCGGTGGTGGCGGCCGCCATCGACGGACTTTGGGGATCAGTTTTTTCCTTCGCGGGCAACAAGTGCCTCTGGAAGTCGCCGCGGCTCATGCCCACCGCGGTGTTCGTGGCGTTTGGCCGGCCCGTGCCGGCTCCACACGCGACCGCGGCGTGGGCGCGACAGGAACTCCAGGACCTCGGGCAGGTCGCCTTCGATCAGCGTCCGATCCTGCGGCGACACCTGGCCCGGGAGTGCGTGCGGATGCTCGCGAAACATCCTGGCCGGGTGGCGGTTGTTGACCGCACGGCCGCTCGTCGGGTGATCGCGAGCGGGCAGTTGTATGCGGTCGCGGCTGTCCTTTCCCGCCGGCTGCGCGGATCGATTCCGGAGGGGAGGGTGGGGATCGTCCTGCCGCCAGGGGCCGGCGCGTTCATTGCTAATCTCGCGATCCTGTGTGCGGGCAAAATCCCGGTGAACCTCAACTTTACCTCGAGCCGCGAGGCGATTGAGACCAGTTTCCGGCTCGCCGGCATCCGGACGATTATCTCGGCCCCGGCGATGCGGGAGAAAATCCCGGGTTTCCCCTGGCCGGAACGCACCCTCGATCTCGCGGCGGAAATCGCGGCGGCGGGTGGAAAGCGCGCGATGCTGCCCTGGCTGCTGGCGGCCTGGCTGCTGCCCAACCAATGGTGCGCGAATCTGCTGGGCCTGCCGCGGGTCGGTGATCGGGCGGAAGCGGGCCTGCTGTTCACCAGCGGCAGTTCCGGCGAGCCGAAAGGGGTCGCGCTGAGCCATCGCAACATCCTGGCCAACTGCGCGCAGATTTCGTCGCTGTCGATTCTGCCGGAATCCGCGTCAATGCTCGGGTGCCTGCCGGTGTTCCACAGCTTTGGCTTCACGGCGACGTTGTGGTATCCGCTGCTGCGAGGCTGCCGGGTGGTCACGGTGCCGAGTCCGCTGGATACCCGGAAGATCATCGATGCGATCCACGACGAGGCCGTGACGGTCCTGATTGCCGCGCCTACGTTTGTGCGGCCGATTCTCAAAAAAGCCGAGCCCGTGGAGTTGCGGACACTCGATTTGGTGGTGACGGGGGCGGAGCGATTGACCGACGAACTTGCGCGAGACTTTCTGGAGACCTTCCATCTCGAGATTATGCAGGGGTATGGCCTGACCGAGACCTCGCCGGCGGCTAACATCAACCAACCCAACCCGCCGATGGTGATGGCGACGAACGAGCCGCAGATTGGACGCCGAAGCGGTTCTGTCGGCCGATGATGCCGGGCATGGCGGCTCGGATCATAGAGCCGGAGACCGGCCGCGAGCTGGCGCTGACAGAAACGGGCATCGTCTGCTTCAAGGGCGCCAACGTATTTGCGGGCTATCTGAACGATCCGGAAAAGACCGCGGCGGCGTTTCGGGATGGTTGGTTTGTCACCGGCGATCTGGGGCGATTCGATCCAGACGGCTTTCTCGTCATCGAGGGACGGCGGTCGCGCTTCTCCAAGATGGGCGGGGAGATGGTGCCCCACGTCGCCATCGAGCAAAAGATCATGGAGGGATTCGGCTGGGAACCGGGGGAGATTCCAACGGTGTTTGTCACCGGGGTGCCCGATCCGGTGAAGGGCGAAGCCCTCGTGCTTCTGACCACGCAGGATATCACCCTCGAGGATTTACGCGCCCGCCTGACGGCCGCTGGGGTGCCCAATTTTTGGGTGCCACGGTTGATCAAGCGCGTGGATCGGATCCCAATGCTCGGTTCGGGCAAGACCGACTTGAAGGGATGCCGGGAGTTGGCGTTGGCGGCGGCAGGGTAGATCGGGCGGCGCCTCCCGCCGCCTTGCTGCGCGGCCGCTACCTGATTTCCGGTAGTCGGACTCCTTCCGCGGTTCGGCGTCGTCAGGCACCGATGAGGACGCTCCGGCGGGTCCCCGCCTTGGCGTTCCCATTTCCACCACGATCGAACAGCCGCCCGTCCGGATGAAGAACCAGTCTGTTATTGTCGCCGATGACGTCGAGGGCATCCAGGAATTGATGGGACACTGGCTCGCAACAGCCGGCCATGCGGTGAGGTGCGGGTCGAACGGCCAGGCGGCTTCGCAGCTTCTGAAGCGGCGGCACTTCGATTTGCTGATCACGGACATCATCATGGCGGATGGCGACGGCCTCGAGCGCATCCTTGAACTCAAAAAGGTGCAGCCCTCGGTTCGAATCCTCGCAATTTCCGGCGGCGGCCGGCACAGGCAGGCGATGGATTGTCTCAAGATGGCCAAGAACCTCGGAGCGCATGCCCTCGTGTTGAAGCCGTTTAACCGGGAGCAACTGGTCGCCACGGTGGGGCTCGTTTTTCCGCCGGACGGACCGTAAGGATCGGCCTGGAGCCGCCGAACCGGAATCGTGCGGTTGATCTAGGTTCGTCGCTTGTCGACGGGCCCGTTTTACCTTGTGAATTTGGGCGTGCCGACGAGCGGCAGTCCTACACCAATCGGCTTCGTCCCGCTCGATGTTGAAGCACCGTCAACTGCACGTTCCCGGCTTAGGCTGAAGTGTTTGGTGAGTCCGCGGTGACGAATATCGCAGCACTGAGATCCGTCCGCGGTGGTACCAACCGAGGCGATCAGTGACCGGAATCGAAAAAAAGTTTCGCGCCCTCGCGGCAGCGATCGCGGCAGCGAGCGCGTACTAATTCGCTGAGGCGCGGTTGGGGTGCGCGACGAAATAAATCCGCCGCGCGCCGTCCGGAACCGATCGAGTCCGGCGGGTCGATCGGTTTCGCATTCGGTCTTTTCTCCTCTGTAAACCGACGGAACGTGGCGGCCGGAAAAGTTTTTATAAGCGGCCTCGGCGACGCGGTGGGTCGACTCGCTCCGTGGCCCGCGCGTCAAAAAATGTCGCGGCGTCGCGCAGGCGCGACGTGTTTTTCCGCTTGGCGCGTCGTCCGATGATTTGCGCTGCCTGATCATCTAGGATTTACATTTGTCCGAGGTGCGCGCCCATTTGTCGCGTGCGGATGGGAACCGATTCCCGCCCAGCACACATAACCAAAGCAAAAGGAAAAAATACCATGGCTAAGAAAGCAGCAAAGAAAGCGGCTCCCAAGAAAAGTTCGGCAGCGAAGAAGAAGAAGTAGTAGTCCGGACCTCGCCTTGCTTCCGTTGGTAGCGTTGGTCGCTGCCGGCGGGAGCAGGCGTTGTGGCCCGGCTCGCCGCAAGGCAATCCGGGTTGCTGTCAGGAAGTCGCGCGCCTCATCCGTGGGAGCGCGCTTTTTTGTGCCCAAAATTTCAGCCGCGTTTCCAGCGCACATACATCCCCTCCACCTCGGCGCGCGCCCACGGAGTGCGCCGCAGAAAGGCGAGGCTCGACTGGACGCTGGGATCGAAGCGGAAGCAGCGGATGTCGATCCTTCGTCCCATTTGCTCCCAACCAAATTCCGCGACGAGTTCATTGAGGACACGCTCGAGCGTCACGCCGTGCAACGGATCGGATGAAGGGCTGGGGGAGGTCATGAGTGGTGCGGAGCGCGTCGTTATCTTTGGCGCCAGGCGGGCGGAATCCCGGGCCGGGCGATCATCGGTTGGTCGGGCGGTCAAGCTGAGTGCACGATCTCCCGGTTGAAAGATCGAACGCGCCGGTTTCCTTGATGGCGGGTGGACTTCGCCTGAGCGGCGGCTGGAGTGGGTCGCGATCAGAAAAAGATGCAGCCGGTGGGAACCTCGGCGACGCGGACTGGACCAGTCCGGGCCTGAGTCTCCCAAATAATTTCGCCGCCCGCACCATGCCCGCGATCTCGGCCCTGCCGAAGGAAGAGCGGGCGAATGCGATCCAGACGATTCTCAGTGAGAGGTTGGAGGACCGTTCGGTAGAAAGTATCCTGGAGATGCGGGACGAGGTGGCTCAGCAGTTCGACGCCGGGATTCCGATCATTCCTTCGGCGCTCGATTTGATCGATGGTCAGCTCGCTTGGCGTGAGATCGCCGGAGCGGCCTGCTGGCGCTAGAACGGATATTTCACCGCCCCCGCATGCGATGGCAACCCGCCGCGCCAGTCTCCGACCGGCGCCACTCCCAGCGGCTGCGACAGCCTGTGGGATCTGGTCATGGGGGCCGTGAAATTTCCGGGTTAGGGCGTGGCTCGCCCGCGTCCGGATCGAAATCCGCCCCACGGCAGACCGGCCCTAGCAGGGCTGGTGTCCCCAATCTGTCTCCTTCAGCTCTTTCTCATAAAGCGCCATCTGCTCCTCCGGGGTGAGCGCAGGAGCGGGGAGATCGGCTGCCGTTTCCGGTGCGGCGATGTGCGCGGGGGCCGTGGGAACAGAGGGAAGCGGCGGCCCCGGATCGCTGGGCAAAGGATTAATCATGGCGCGACGTCCGTGGGCAATTGTTCCGTCACACGTGCTTGAAGACCAAGGCGACGTTGGCGCCGCCGAATCCGCTGCTGTTCTTCATCATGATGTCCACGGGCCGGTCGACCGTGAGACGTGGAATATTCAGGCCGGCACATTCGGGGTCGAGGTTTTCGAGGTGGGCGTTGCCCGGCACAAATCCCTCGCGCAAGCTGAGCGCGCAAAATGCGCTCTCCATCGCGCCGGCAAGCGACAGGCCATGGCCGGTGAGGGCCTTCGTGCTGCTGACCAATGGACCCGGCCCGGCCCCTTGAAAGACGGAGCGCAGGGCGCGGGCCTCGGACACATCGCCAATCAGCGTCGAGGTCGCGTGGGCGTTGACATAGTTGACGGCCTCCGGAGCGATTCCGGTCGCCCGCAGGGCATTGTTCATGGCCGCCGCCGATCCACTTCCTTCGGGATGCGAGATCGCGACGTTGTAACCATCCGAGGCCTGGCCCCAACCGAGAAACTCGGCATAGGGCTTCGCGCCCCGGCGCGTTACTTCGTCCCCGGTTTCCAGGACGAGCACGGTGGCGCCCCCGGTTCCGACGAAGCCGTCCCGGCCCGCGTCGAACGGTCGCGACGCCCGGTTGGGATCGCCCTGCAGGGAGAGGGTGCGCATCCCCGCGAACGGCAGGATGGCGTCGACGTTTCCGTCTTCCCCCCCAATCACGAACATGCGCTGCTGCCGACCGAGAGTCAGCTCGTCGAAGGCAAATCCGAGCGCGTGCGCCGAGGAGGCGCAGGCGGAGGAGAAGCCGCAGGAGGCACCGAGGATCTTGAAGGCGGCGACCAAATTGAAGTTCAGCGTGCCGACGATGGCGGCGACGATTCCCAGCGGGGAGCACCGCATCACGCCGAGCTTGTTCAGGCGCTCGTGATGATGATTGGTCAGGTAGGGCGATCCGCCGGACGCGGCGTACAAGCCGGTCTGCGGATTTGAGATCTCGGCCTCGGTGAGACCGGCGTCCTCGATCGCTTGGAGCATGGCGCAATGGGCGAAGAGCCCGTTGGGCGCCATGGAGCGGAGGAGTTCGCGTTTGATTCGATAGCGGGAGGGAAAGGTCCAGTCTTCGGGGTCGGTGGAATCCGTCGTGAAACCCTTGATGGTGCCCACGACCTTGCAGGGAATCTCCGGCTTTTGAAACGGCGGGTAGAGTTCGAACCCGTGCCGGAGCTCGCGAAGATTCCGCGCAACGGTGGGCGCATCGTTGCCGATGCTGGTGACGAAACCGAGGCCGGTGATAAAAACGCGTGGCATGCCGTGAGAGTAGGGGCGGTGCACCGGCGCGCTGGTAAGCTGGTCGTCCGCGGACAAGGGGGAGAGTGAGATCACTTCTTCCGACTGGTCAACGTCCGGACTCTGTCACCGCAGGCCGTGTCAGCGGGTCGCCTGCCGGGGGGAAGTATGAGCCTGGGGTGATGCTGGGTGCCGGAACCCTTCGGATCCTGGTCCGCGCGTCCCTTCGCGCCACGGTCATTGACGCCGCCGGTGATTTTCAATCCAGCGCTAGGGTCGAGCGAGGCGACTTTGCGGTCGACGGCCGCGGAAACTTGGCGAGCGCTCGCGGTATTGGCCCAGCCGCTTTCGTGATCAACGGGCGGCGCTGCGACCAGACCACGACGCTATCGGCAACATAGGGCCGAGACGTTATTTAGTGTATCAAGCGTGGACAGGTTAGAGGCACGGCCTCGGGGCTTAAAATATCTTGCGCGGCTCTGGCGCGAGGAACTTACTACTGCGCTAATCCCGTCGGTATCTGCTTTGTTGGGCGCCCCCTTTGACGTGAGGGAATGTCTCTCACGTCAAGCCCTCGGACTCCTACTAACACCACCCCTTTGGCTCGCCGTTTCCAAGGCGAGCATGAATAGCACCTGACCTCATGAAACTACCTCAAATGAACTCGTTTCGCCTGACCGCCACGGCATTTATTGTTGCCGGCGTTTGTTCGATATCGGCACAGACCGCACCGTCCACGCGGGCGGCGGCAGAGCAGGATGCCGTGAAACTCGATCCGTTTAGCGTCAGCGCTGACTCGGACGTTGGTTTTGTTGCCGCCAGTTCACTCGCCGGTGGCCGCATCGCCTCGGCGTTGAAGGATACACCGGTCGCGTATTCGGTCATCACCAAGGAGTTTCTCGACGCCTTCAACGTGCAGGACGTCGTCGAGGCAGCCCAATGGTCGACGAACGCCAACCAGGTCGAAGGCGACGGTGGCAGCCGGATGTATGGTTATTCCGCGGCCACGTTCGTGCGCCAACGGGGCATCAAGATGGGTCTTCCGAGCCAGAATTACTTCACCACCACGGGCACGGCCGACAGCTATAATATCGATCGCGTCGACATGGCCCGCGGCCCCAACTCGGCGGTCTTCGGCGCCGGTGGCGTCGGTGGCACGATGAATTCGATGACCAAGCAGGCCGAAGTAAGCCGGTCGATTACCGAGCTGCAATTGCGACTGGGCAGCTTTGAGACCTACCGTGTCACGCTCGACGTCAACCGCCCCATCACCGAGAAGCTGGCGATTCGCGTGAACGCCTTGTATCACGATCAGGGTAGCTGGCGTGACAATCTCTTCCAGACGAAGGGCGGCACCACCATCGCGCTGAAGTACATAGTTTCGCCCAAGTTCAACATCCGCGCAGAAGCGCAGCAGGACTTCCAACTCGATGGATCCATCACCTCGTCAATGCGGGATCAGATTTCGGCGTGGGATGGTCAGACCACCTTTTCCACCTACGGCCTGAAGAATGCCACCAGCCCAATGACTGCCGCGCAGGTTGCAGCGGCCGGACTCACGGCCGTCACGCCGCAGCGATTCGTCGAGAGCGCCGATTGGGGGCACACTTTTCTGAACTTCCAGGGTCGCTACCAGACAAAGGGCGCGGCGCACAACACGTCCAATACGAATTTCATCAACGGCAAGCCCATCCGAACTGTTGGCTTCAGCCTCAACAACTCCGCGTGGGCGGATGATGCCATTGGTGTGCCCGATGATCGCTGGTCCCGGGCCATTGGGGGTTCGCCTTGGATGCGGACGCCACGGAGCGAGGACAACTGGCTTTGGACCAATCGCTCCCGCCCGGGTGCCGAGACGCACCGCAAGCTCGCCTCCCTCTTCCTCAGTTACACGCCGACGGAGAACCTCTCCTTCGAGGTGGCGGGCAACGTGACGCAGTCTAACCAATACGGTGAGAACACCCAGCGCCGCGGGTTGATCGACACCAAGCTGGAAATCAACCGGGACCTCCCGGATGGCACGCCGAATCCCGGCTTTCTGAAGCCGTATATCGATGTATTTGTCTATCGCGTGCACAAGGACTACACCCTTTCCCAGTTCCGGGCGCAGGGTGTTTACTCCAAGACGTTCTCCAAGCTTGGCACGTTCCGGATGAGTGGCCTGACCGGTTACAATAAGAACAAGGTCTATGCCCACAGTGCCGCGATGTTGCTTCCGCTGACCAGCCTCGCGCCCGACGCGCGCACCTGGACTGATGTTGGCGAGCAAAGTGAGTATGGTGCTTGGACCCGCTGGTATCTCACCGATGGCTCTTCCCGTATCTGGTATGACAACTCTGAAGTTGACCGTACCGTCTACAATCCATCGAACGGCGTCCGGGAGTCGGTGAGACCCCGGTTCGTCACCGATTTGCGCAAGCCCGACAACAACTACCTGAGTGTGCAGGAGAGCAAGTTCATCCAGGGCTCTGGCAATTTCGACCTGTTTAAGAATCACCTCATCATCACGGGCGCCTATCGGCATGACCTCACGAGCCTCGACATCAAACGTACGGTGCTTCCGGGTGCCGCGCCCGTTGGGTGGAACGGTTACGGGACCCACTACGCCCCTCCCGCTCCGGCGGATTTCTGGGACTTGAAATTCAGGCCGAAGAATGCGGCCGGCGTCGCTACGGGCCGGGAGGAAATCGCCACGACCCGTCCGCGTGGCCGGGCCACTTCCGGCGTTGTCGGCGATCGGGCCAATGTCGCGCTTCCGCAGTATGCCAACGATCGCTTTCAGGACGACTACAGCACGCCGCTCATTAAGGACAGTCCGGTCAACACCTGGACGTATGGGGCGGTCGTGAACCTCTGGAAGGGCGTCGGTGTCTTCGCCAACAAGAGTTCGACCTGGAATTTCAGCCAGCCCGCCCAGCGCGTGGATGGCACCGTGATTCCTCCCACTGCGGCTGAAGGCAAGGACTTCGGCATTCGCTTTACGCTCCCGGGCAATCGTCTCTACGTCACGGTCACGCGGTTCGATTCCTTCCAGGATGGCGCGACGGTTCGCGCGGGTACTGGTTCCAACAACATCGCGAACTCTCCGGTGGTCGGAGACCTCAGCATCTCCGGCATCAACTCTCGTGGCTATCGCCTCGTGCCCACCGATACCTATAGCACGTTCACCAATACGACGTCGGGCTACGAGTTCGAAGTTACCGCGAACCTGGCGCGCGATTTGCGGTTTGTGGCGAATGCGGGCTACACCGATGCCCAGCAGACGGCATATCAGCAGGACATCATTCAATATTATAAGAACAATGATGCCATCATGCGCCAGGTGCTGGCCGATTCCGGCGTCGTGATCGATGCCGGCAATGTCGCGTCGATTCGCTCCGACCTGAATGATCCCACCAAGATTAATCAGACGAATGTTCAGTTGGCGGTGGATGCCTGGAACACGATTCAGTCCAGCACCCTGCCGAATCTGCTCAATCGCGGCTCGCAAATCCAGGGCGGGTCCTCGAAATGGACCTACAACTTCGCCGTCGACTATCGCATGTCGCGCGGGCCGCTCCGGGGCTTGCGAATTGGTACGGGCGTGAGATACCGATCCGGCCAGGCCATCGGCTATCGGGCGAGCGACACGATTCGCGATCCGAGCAACCCGAATGTCGCCATCGACGATCCCACGGTGGATGGGTCGACCCCAGTCTGGGCGCCGAGCAGCATCATCTGGGTGGCGAGCATGTCCTACACGGTGCGCTTGAAGGAATCCACGCGCCGCATCGCTCCGAAGACCCTCCAGTTCGACTTCAATATCGATAACCTCGCGAACAATCGCGAAGTCGTCTATGGAAACATCAACGACGTGGTGCAGACCTCAAACACCTACTTCCGTCCCCGCGTCGGCGAAGATATCTCTTCGCCGGCCCGCCGCACGGTTCCTGGCACCTTCAGCTACAATGCGCCGCGCGGTTACACGCTCTCCGCGAAGCTGAATTTCTAAGAAGGTGAATTGAGGCCCGCGGCGCGAGGCCGCGACAACTTCGAGGGAAGCTCTCCGGAGCTTCCCTTTTTTTGTCCGTGTCGCCGGCGGACTCAGGCCCGAGACGGGCGAGACCCGTGGTCGCGGACTCGGATCCGGGGCCGGCGCGGACGGAATCTCTCCTACGGTTTGGGCGGGGGCGCCGGCCGCCCCGTCAATTTTTCGGCGGCGGCGTAGTGGATCCGGGCTTCACTGGCTTTGCCCAGCGCGACCAGCGCATCCGCCAGGTTGAGATGAGCATTGATGAAATCTGGTTTCAACCGGAGCGCGTTTTCGAAAAACGGAATCGCCTCCCCCTGACGTCCGAGATCGACCAGCGCATAGCCGTAATTGTTCTGTGCCTCGGCCGAGGTCGGTCGGATGCGCACCGCCTGATCGAAATGGCTCAAGGCTTCCGGCACCCTTCCCGATTGGGCGAGCGCCACCGCGAGATTCAGGTGCGCCACATAGTTTCGAGAGGTGTGGGCGAGGGTATGCCTCCACAACGTCTCACTGTTCCGCCATTGGGCGGCCTGGCCGTGCGCGACCACGAACAACGCACCAAGCACGCCGGCGGCCGCGACGGCCAGAAATCCCCGTCGCTTGGTCCATCGCGAGCAAAGATCAGCGGCCCCCCAGGCGATGATGATATAAATTCCGATCTGGGAGAGATACGTGTAACGGTCGCAACGGGCCTGTTCGCCCCGTTGAATCAAGCCGATCACTGGAAAGAGCATGCCCAGATACCAAAGCCATCCGGTGAGGAAGTAGGCGTGGGTCCTCCGGGTGGTCCATGCCGCTGCCGTAATCGCAGCGAGTACGGCAAAAGCCAGAATCACTTCCGGCCAGGCCAACGCCGCACCCGGGTGAGGGTACCATGGGGTGAGGCCGGCGGGGAAAACCAGCTGGCCGAGGTAGGCGGCGTAGGAAACAATGGCATTTCCGATTCGCTCGAAGGCGGAATACGTGACGACGGGCTGTCGGAAACTCCGCAGCGCGGCGAACGTGACCACCGAGGAGGCGGCGGCCAGCGCGAAGAGCGGAAGTTTCTCCCTGATGAGGGTGGCGAATGAGTCCGCGTTCGGGTGGCTCTCTGGTCCCTGGCTTCCAGCCCGGCGATTCAACGGCCAGACGTCCAGCAGGAGCAGCACCGCCGGAACGGTCACCAGCATCTCCTTTGCCAGCAGACCAAGGACGAAAAGCAAAGCCACCAAGCCATAGCGCGCGGCGGAACGCTGGCGCGTGTAGCGGGTGTAAGCCCACAGCGTGAGCATGAAGAACAAACCGCTCAACGTGTACTGTAGCGCCGAAATCCAGGCGACCGCCTCGACATGCAGCGGGTGAACGGCGAAGACGGCGGCCACCCAGGCGCTTCGCCCAAGGGCCGCCGTGGCTTCGTGCAGAAAAAGAAACAGGAAGATGGCCGCCCCGGCATGAAAGAGGAGACTTGTGAAATGGTGGCCACCCGGCCGCAGCCCATAAATCTCGGCGTCGAGCATATGCACCAGGGTCGAGAGTGGTACCCAGCGGCTGACCTGCGGGTGAGTAAACGCCCAGCGCGCCGATTCCAGGCTGAGGCCCTGGCTGACGATTGGATTCTCATAGACGTTCTCATGGTCGTCCAGATTCACGAACTCGTGGCCCAGCGTTTGACCGAACACCAGCCACACCATGGCCACCAGGCTGAGGCAGACTGTCCACCGCCAGCCGGCAGATGCGCGGACGTTAGAGGACGGTGCTGGGGTGGGGTGGCTCATGTCCGAGTCCGGAAAACGCCCGTGAGTTATGAGCCGATGTCGCGTATCGCAACGGGTAAAGCGAGCTCCCGGTTCGTGCAGGGGCGGGACGGATTGATGGCACGGGTGCGACGGATAGTGCGCGCCTATTTCTTCGCTGGACCTGGGGCGCGCAAACTCGTCTCTACCGCTGATGAAGGCATGTGTGATTCACGGGGCGCGCAATCTGGTGGTCGAGGACCGCGAGGTCCCAATCCCGGCAGCCCACGAGGTTCTGCTTCATCTGGGGGCCGGTGGAATTTGCGGGTCGGATCTGCACTACTATGCCGAAGGCGGCGTCGGTGATTTCCGCCTGCGCGAGCCGATGATCCTTGGCCATGAAGGAGCGGGTGAGGTGGTGGGCGTCGGGCCGGCGGTCACCAGTGTCAAGACCGGGGATCGGGTGGCGGTGAATCCCAATCATCCGTGTGGCGTGTGCTCGCCCTGCCAGACGGGTCGGCGAAACCTATGCCGCAACGTCCGGTTCTTTGGCAGCGCGGCCCGCTTTCCGCACGTCCAGGGGTTGTTCGCCGAGTATTTTCTCGCGCGGGAGGAGAATTGCCACGTCATCCCGGCGAAAATTTCCTTTCGATCAGCGGCCTGCGCCGAACCGCTCGCCGTCGCCCTGCACGCGCTGGAGCGAGCCGGTCCGGTCCTGGGTCGGGATGTATTCGTGGCCGGCTCCGGGCCGATCGGCGTCCTGATCGCGGCCGCGGCGCGTTTGGCGGGAGCGGCGCGGATATGTGTGACGGACCTCTTTCCGGAACCGCTCGCGATTGCGCGTGCCATGGGGGCGACGGAAACGATCGACATTCGGGCCAACCAGGAGGCAGTTGATGCAATGATTCAACGGGGCGGAATGTTTGACGTCGCCTTCGAGGCGTCCGGGCATCCGGCCGGGCTGGCGACGGCGATTGAAGTCGCTGCACCCGGCGCCACGGTCGTGCAGGTGGGCATGCTCCCCCGCGGCGAAACGGCGGCCCCGCTCAACCGGCTGATTGCGCGCGAACTCCGGCTCGTCGGCACCTTTCGTTTCGGACCGGAGTATGAACGCGCCGTGGGAATGATTGTCGCGCAGCGGTTGGATCCAACCCCGATGCTGACGCACGAATTTACCTTTTCGTCGCTCTCCGCGGCGTTCGCCGTCGCGGCGGACAAGCATCAATCGATGAAGGTCAGTCTGTCGCCCGGGTAGGAACGCGCCGGGCGACGGTGTGATGCCTGGAAAACGGAAAGGGTGCAGTTGCGACTGCGCCCTTTAGTGAAATTACCGCCGCCTGTGGATCGAGGCGG
>CAINHV010000480.1 GCA_903848965.1 uncultured Opitutia bacterium
ATTCCTGGTTTCCTGGCTTCAGGCTCCAATCAGATCCGAACCGCCCGGCCTTGCCGGTTCAGGCGAGGCTCGCCGAGATCTGCCCGAACACCTGCTTGCGCATCGCCGCGTCGAGTTTCCGATCGGTCCTGATTTCCAGCAGCCGCATACCGCTTTCCGGCAGGACATGGATCAAATGCTCCAGCTCGGCCCAGTCGCGCACGAGCACGTATTCGACACCGTAGGCGATTGCCAGTTGCGAGAAGTTGGCCTCCTGCGGCGTGGCAAAGAAGGCCTCGAACGGCGGCTCGAACTGCGACACCGGCAGGTGCTCAAAGATTCCGCCCCCGTGGTTGTTGATCAGAATGATCGTCAGCGATCCGCGAAACTTGGCTCGAAGCAGGAAGCCATTCGTGTCGTGCAGCAGCGCCAGGTCGCCCGTCAGCAACACCGCGGGCTTCGCCGCTCCATGGGCAATGCCGAGCGCAGTGGACAGGGTGCCGTCGATCCCGTTGGCCCCGCGATTGCAGAGCGGCCGGATGGCGCGATCGCCCGCCGGCCACACGTAGTCAATGTCCCGCGCCGGCATCGAATTGGCGACAAACAAGGAGGTCTCGGCGGGCAGCTGCCGCCCGAGCAGCCAGGAGACCTTTGGCTCCCACAGCGTCGTCTCGGCCTCGAGCCGCGCATCGAGCGCCGTCCGCGCCTGCGACTCGTAATGCGCCCAGAGCCGCTCGTAGCCGTTGTCGGCGAGCGCCCGGGACAGCGATTCCGCCAACGCCGGCAGCGTCATCGCCACGGCATGCGTGCGCCCGTGCAGGCCATCCCGATTGTCAGGCCGTTCGGTCACGAGCCAGATGGGCGCATCGCTTTCCACCAGCCACTCGCGCAGCACCTTGCTGGTCGGCCAGCCACCAATACAGAGCACGATCTCAGGCTTGAGCCTCTCCGCGGCGGCATCGTTGCGCAGGATCAGATCGTAGGTCGTGACGAGGTTCGGGACCTTGGGTCCGTGGTTGCGCAGGGGTGACAGCGCCTCCGCCAGCACCGGCCAGCCGAGCCGCCGGGCAATCTCGCCCACCGTGTCCACGAATTCCTCGACGTCCCACGGTTGCGCCGCACCGACCACGATCAAGCCGTGGACCTCGGGCGAGAGCACCGGATGCACCGCATGCGGCGTGATCGCCGACACCGTCTCGAGTTGGGAGAAGAAATCGTTCCAGTTAGTCCCGGCGGAGAAAGCCTCCGCCGCGCCTCCGTCCGGCAGCGGCGCCAGCGGATCGCGGAACGGCACGTTGAGGTGCACCGGCCCCGGGGCACCGGCCGCGGCGCGGAGCAAGGCATGCGCGACGGTCTGCCGCAGGTAGCGGAACAGGCCCACGTTCAACTCCGGCAGCGCGAGCTCGTGCTGGAAGTGCACGTAGTCACCGTAGAGCTTCTGCTGATCGATCGTCTGGCCGGACGCACAAGCCCGCAGCTCCGGCGGACGATCCGCCGTGAGCACGATCAACGGCACGCCGCTCTCGTGCGCCTCGATCACCGCCGGAAAGTAGTTCGCCGCCGCCGTGCCGCTGGTGCAGACGAGCACGACGGGCCGCATCCGCTGCTTCGCGATCCCGAGGGCGAAGAATCCTGCGGACCGCTCGTCGAGCACCGGGATGGCCTCAAGCCGCGGATGCCGGGCAAAGGCGATCGCGAGGGGTGTCGAACGTGAGCCCGGTGAGACGACAACCTGCCTTACGCCCCCGCGGACCAGGGTCTCGACGAGCACGCTCGACCAGAGGGAGTTTGTGTTGCGGGCATCGATGCTGACGGGGACGGGCATGGAAAGGAGGTTACTCCCGCACTGGCTCGGTGGGGAAATTCTTCAGCACGAAAGTCACCAGCGACTCCACCTGCGTCTCCGACAGCGGTCCGCCATGCTTTTCGTGAAACGCGGGCATCAGCGTCTGCTCCTTGCCCTCCGCGATCCACTTCCGCCAGTAGGCGGCATCGCGCTTCTCCCGCGCCACGTTGAGATCGGGCACCATCGTCGCGCGGGGATCCGCCTCGTGGCAGATGGAGCACGCGGCGTTGAAGAGCACCTGCCCCTGCTTGCCGCCGATGGGCTCGACGTGGCAACTATAGCACGCGCCATGGAAGACCGCCTGGCGATCCGCCGCCGCGAGTTGGATGTTCTGGTCCCGCGACAGGCGCGGCGCCTCCGGGATTTCGACGCGCAAGCCGAGCACCTGCGCGCCGGCGTTCGAGGCCACGAGCATCGTCTTGGAAAAGAGGCCCCGACGGCCGCGGATGTCCACCGTGGCCCGGAACGAACCCGTGCCACCGGGCGCCAGGATCCAAGGCGACTTGGGCAAATCGGCGACCGTGCAACCGCACGACGGGCGCACTTCCATGATCTGCACCGGCTCCGCGCCGGTGTTCGTGACGGAAAATTGAAACTCCACAGCGCCGTCCCCGGTCTTCGCCGCGATCAGCTTGTCCATCGAGTCCCATTGCAGCGGGTGCGGCCGCCGGACGGGCGCCGGCTGTTCCGGCGTCGACGCCGCGTACGCCAGCGCCGCACCAGCCACGATCAGACCACCGAGCAGGGAACGCAGGATTTTCATGGGGGTTACGCCATCAAGGCGTCGAGCATGGCCTTAAACTTCAGTTCCGTTTCAGCAAACTCCTTTTCCGGGGTCGAACCCGCCACGATCCCTGCGCCGGCATAGACGCGGGCTTGCGATCCCTCCACCAGGGCCGACCGGATTCCCACGAAGAACTCGCCTCCACCCCGGGCATTCAACCAGCCCAGGGCCCCGGCATAGAGGCCGCGGGGAAACCCTTCCAGATCTCGAATCTGCGCCACCGCCGCGTCGCGGGGACTGCCACCGACCGCCGGCGTGGGGTGCATCGCGGCGACAACATCCAGCGGCCGCACCCCGGCCGGCAGCGTCGCGCTCACGGGCGTTTGCAGGTGCTGGACGTTGGCGAACCGGCGAACCTGCGGTTCCGCCGGGAACTGCGGCTGGATCCCGAGCGGGGCGAGCCTCGCCACGATGTCATCGAGGACCTCTTGCTGCTCCCGCCGATCCTTCTCGCTGCGCAGCAGCCGCGTCGCGAGGGCCGCGTCCTCGCTCGCACCCGCGCCGCGACCGATCGATCCGGCCAGCGCCTCGGTCTCCAGCTTGCCCTGTCGGACGCGCACCAAACGCTCGGGACTGGCCCCGATGAAACTCGGGCCGTGGCCCGCGGTGACCGAGAAAGCGTAGCAATCCGGGAACCGCTGCCGCAGGCCGTTGAGCATCCGCAAGGGATGCAGCGGTCGATCGGCCGTGAGGTCCTGGGCCCGGGCGAGGACAATCTTCTTCAACTCCCCCGCCCCGATCCGCTCCAGCGCCCGCGCCACGGTCGCCCGATAGTCGCCCGCTTCCGTCGTGGTAAAGTGCGCCGGTCCGCCCGCCTGACGCGACTCATCCGCCGTCGCACCCGCCGGCACCTCGCCGAACTCGAAGCGACGAAACTTCGCGTGGGCCCGCCACACGCGTTCCGTGAGCGCCGCCAGTTCCACCTCGGGGGTTACGAGCAGATTCGCCACCGCCGTCGTGGTCGCCCCGGCTCGGGCCACCTGCCAGCGCGGCACGAACACCTGCGCGGCCGGAAAGGCCTCGCCCGGTTCGACCTCATCGTGAAAGGCAAAGCTCGCGAAGAAGTGCGGCCCACCAAACGGCGCGGCCACATCGCCCACGGCAATCGTATGCGCGAGCATTTCGTCCATCCACTGCTGCACCGCCGCAAATCGTCCCGGTCCCGCGGCCTGGTGTTTCGCCGCCACCTCCGCTCCCGCGATCGCGCTTTCGATCGCGGGTCGCTCCGCGTAAAAATGCGGCTCGCGCGGATCGAAGATCGATTCGAGCACTGCCAGCGGATCCAGCGCCTCGACCGCCAGCGAAATGCTCACGAGCTTCGCGTGGTCGTCACGCCGCGCCGCTTCGCGGCATTGCGCGAGGAATGCGCCCAGCGCCTCGGGCGACGCGTTGTCGGCGGGCCGCAAAGGCAGGATGGTCATGGACGACGCGGCCGCGAAAACTCAGGCGGGCTTGTCGGGCGCGACCGGACGCGGAAAAAGTACCAGCGCCGCCGCCACCTTGGAGCCGTTGAGCTTCGGACCCCACTGCAACTCGGCCGGCCAGTCCGCGCCCGGCTGGTAGCCGAGCACCGCATTGATTTTTTCCGTCGTGCCGGGAGTGACGTGCTGCAACAGCGCGACCGCGAGCCGCAGGGCCTCGGCCATCGTCGCCAGCGAGGTGCGGAGCAACGCCTGATCTTTGGGCTCGGCCGACTTGCCGAGCTTCCAGGGCGCACGCTTCTCAATGTAGGCGTTCGTCGCCGTGACGAACGCAATCGTCCGCTCGATGCCGGTATGAAATTGAAAACCCTCGGCGAGCGAAATGACCTCATCGCGGGTCCTGGTCCAGAGCTCGTGCAACTCGCGCTCCGGATCCTCGACGACTTCGGCCGCGGGCAGCACGCCCGCCGCAAAGCGCGTGGTCATGTTCAGCGTCCGGTTCACGAGGTTGCCGAGATTGTTCGCCAGCTCGCTGTTGTAGCGGACGAGGAACTGCTCGACGGTGAACTCGCTGTCCTGGCCGACATTCATCTCGCGGATCAGGAAGTAGCGAAATGCGTCGACGCCGAACTGCGCGATGAGGTCGAGCGGGTTGACCGCGCCGCCCGTGCTCTTGGACATCTTGGCGCCGCTCTGCAGCCACCAGCCGTGGACCAGGAGAGACTTCGGGGGCGGCAGCCCGCAGGCGTGCAGCATGATTGGCCAGTAGACGGCGTGGGGCGGGACGAGGATGTCCTTGCCGATGACGTTGTAGTCGGCCGGCCAAAGCCCCTTGTCCACGACGGCGGAATAGTAGTTCAGCAGCGCGTCGAACCAGACGTACGTAACGTAGCCTTCATCGAACGGGAGCGGGATACCCCACTCGAGTCGCTCCTTCGGCCGCGAAACACAGAGGTCGTTGAGGGGCTCCTTGAGGAACTCGAGCACCTGCTTCTGCCGATACTTCGGGAAGATGAAATCCTCGTGCGTCTTGAGATAGTCGATCAGCCAGTCTTGGTGCTTTCGCAGCCGGAAGAAGTAGTTCGGCTCGACGATCTCGGAGACCTCCCCGAAAATTTCCGGCCACGATCCATCCGGCAACCGATCCTTTTCCTGCAGGAACTGCTCCTGCCGGGTGCTGTAGAAACCATGGTACTCGGCCCGGTAAATCTCTCCCGCGTCGAAAAGTTTCTGGAGGATGTCGCGCACCACCTGTTTGTGCCGCGGCTCGGTGGTACGGATGAAGTCGTCGTAAGACACCCCAAGCTTGTCGTAGAGGGCCCGAAACTCCGCTGCGGTCTCGTCGACAAAAGCCTGCGCATCAATCCCGCGCTTGCGGGCGCTGGCCTGGACCTTCTGGCCGTGCTCGTCCGTGCCGGTGAGAAAATGAACCTGGTCCCCCATCTGGCGGCGGAAACGGGCAATGACGTCCGTCAGCACCTTTTCGTACGCATGCCCGAGGTGCGGCGAACCGTTCACATAGTCGATGGCGGTCGTGATGTAGAAGGACTTCATACCAGAGCCCGCCAAGAGAAACCGCCCTCCCGCAAATGTCGAAAGATTTGCTGACCCGCGCCACGCCGTGCGCCCCCGGTAATGCCCGGCGCTGCCATCTGGAGCCAGAACGATGCAGTCAGACAACCACAGATGGACACCCATGGACACAAATCCAGAGGCGCTCAGCCGGCACAGGCTTTGGATTTCGGCTCCACTGTTTGGTTAACGGGATCCGGACCGCTGCCGCCATTCGTGTTCATCCGTGTCCATTTGTGGTTGAACTGAATGGTTCCGGCTGGGGAGGAGTGGCGGTGCGAGTTCGCCGGCCCGCCGCAGTCGGGTCGCGTTTCACAAGGCTCCGTAAAATTCCGCCCGACCAAAGTTTTGACGTGCCGACGCCATCGGGCACGGTAGCGACGAACTTCGGATGAACTCCCTCCCCCGCATCCTGGGTATGGGCCTGTTGCTGGTGCTCGCCGCCTTGGTGGCGCTGCTGGCCAGCTCCGCGTTGCGTGAGGCCCGACGATCATCGCCCGCGCCGCGGGTGGCCGCCCCCGTCTCCGTCGATTCCGCGGCCGATCCCGGCCGGCGCCCGACCCAACTCGCCGTCGCTTCCCGCCGGCTCGCGCTGGCGCTGGCCATCGGCGCCTTCGCCCTCGGCGTCATGCTCATCGTCAGCCTCAGCCTCCGGCCGCCGCGGACCGAGACCCGCGAACCGTTCGCCGCCACCCGTTCGGAAATCAACACCCTGGCTTCGCTCGCCAAGACGTCGGTGGCCCAGGGCGAGGAGCTCAATCGGGAACGCGATGTGCGGCGGCGGGCGGAGGAAGACGCCCAGTTAAAGCAGCAGCTTCTCACTCAGTCGCTCGACGAGAAGATCCGGCTCGGCCGCGATCTCCATGATGGAATCATCCAATCGCTGTACGCCGTCGGGCTGACTCTCGAGACCGTGCGGGCGCTGGTGAAGTCGAATCCCGCCGAAGCCGATCGCCAGCTGGAGCACACCCGCGCCGGCTTGAACGAAACGATTCGCGACGTGCGCGCCTATATCACCGGCCTGGCACCCCGAAAACCTGCGGCGCGGCGGCTTCGCGAATGCCCTGAGTGCCCTTCTCGCGGAGTTACAGGCGGGCCGCTCAGCCCAATTCGACATCACGATCGACGGCGATGCGGCGAGCCTGCTGACGCCGGAGCAGAGCCTGCAGGCCCTGCAGATCGCCCGGGAAGCCGTGAGTAATGCCCTGCGCCACGGCGGCGCGTCCCTCGTCACTCTCCGAATGCACAAAGGCGACCGCGAAGTGTGCCTCCTGATTCAGGACAACGGCACCGGTTTCGATCCGGCCCTGCGTCGCGACGGCGGACACGGTCTGCTGAACATGGCCGCCCGCGCGCAACAACTCGGAGCCAGCCTCCGCGTGACCAGCCAGCCCGCCGAGGGGTCGCGCGTGCTTGCGACTTTACCGATCCTAACGCCTGCTGCGCTATGACCGCCGGCCCTGCGAAGCGCATCAAAGTCGTCCTGGTCGAGGACAGCGAAGTCGTGCGCATGGGCCTGACCGCCCTGCTCGGGACTGAGCCGCGGCTCCAGATCGTCGGCGAGGCCGGTTCCGTCGCCGTCGGGATCGAGACCTGCACCCGGGTCCGTCCCGATGTCGTACTCCTCGATTTGCGCCTGCCCGACGGAACGGGTTTCGAGGCCTGCCGCCAGATCCTCAAACTCCTGCCCGACACCCGCGTCCTTATCCTGACCTCCGCCGTCAGCGACGCGATGGTCGACGAGGCGATCCGATCGGGCGCGCATGGCTACCTCCTGAAGGAAATCGACGGCCGCGGGTTGATCAGCGCCATCCGCGATGTCGCGGCGGGCAAGTCCATCCTCGATCCCGCGGTCACCGCCCGCGTGATGCAGATCGTCAAGTCCGGCGGCACCGGACGCGACGCCCTCGCCTCGCTCTCGCCCCAGGAACGCCGCGTGCTCGCCCTGATCGCGGAGGGCTGCACGAACAAGGAGGTGGGCGTGAAGCTTGGCCTCAGCGAAAAGACGGTGAAAAATTATCTCAGCACCGTCTTCGAGAAGCTGCACGTGTCCCGCCGCGCCGAGGCCGCAGTCATCTACGCGCAGGAGAAGATTCGTTGAGGCGAATTGACCCGCCATCCGCCCTGCGGACTGCGCTGGGCCTCAGAATGACAAAGAGGGTTCTGCTCAGCGCCCTCGCGCCCGGATCCACTCCGCCAGCCGCCCCCACGCCTGCGCCCGATGGCTGATCCGGTTCTTCACCGCATCGCCCAGCTCGGCGTATGTCTCCGTGTAGCCGTGCGGTACAAAGAGCGGATCGTAGCCGAAGCCGGCACCGCCCCGCGGTTCGAGCAACAACCTCCCGCCGCACTGGCCCTCAAAAATCTCCTCCGCGCCATCCGGCCCGCCGACCAGCAGCACACACCGAAACTGCGCCTCGCGCTCCGTCTCCGGCACCTCCCTCATCACGGCAACCAGCTTGGCGAGGTTCGCGACCGGGTCGCCGTCCGGTCCGGCGTAGTACGCGGACTCGACCCCCGGCTCGCCACCCAGGGCATCGACGCACACTCCGCTGTCGTCGGCCAGAATCCAGGCGTCCGCCGGCAGGCGCGACCGCAACGCCAGGACCTTTTTCCGCGCATTGCCCACGAACGTCCCCGTGTCCTCCTCGACCGCCGGCATTCCGCCCACGACCCGCGCCGAGACAATCTGGACCGGCACCGCTCCGGCATCCGCGAGCGACTGCAGCTCCGCCGCCTTGTGCGGATTGCCCGACGCGAAGAACAATTTCATGTCCCACCCTTCCGTCTTCGGCGGAAGGGATAAAGATTTTTGCACCACAAAAATCTACCGGACTCCGAAGACGGTCTCGTCCACCAGCAGTTTCTCCGGATAGACCATCCGCCCGCGCATCAGCACGTCCCCGCCGAAGAGCTCATGGCGGACATTGTCGAGCCGCACCGCCTGCTCGAGTTTCTCGGGCCGCAGTCCGCTGAAGATCGTCTTGGCCTTGTCGTCGGCAAACAGGACCGGCGCATGGTACGCGAAGAGGTAGTCGAGCTGCCGGGCGCGAATCAGTTCGCTGATCAGGTTCGCTCCGCCTTCGACCAGGACGCCGCTGATCTTTTCCTCCGCACACTTCTTGCGAAAATCGGCAAACGAGACGCGCTGCGTCTGCGATTCGAATTTCCAAACCTGGATGCCCATGTCGCGCAACTTGCGTACATAGCCGAGGCCACCATGCGGGGTCGTGACGACGATCGTCCGCTCGCGAAACTCGTCCGTGAACACCGCCGGCATACTCTTGTCCACGACCGTGCGGAGGAGTCCGTCAAACACGAAGCGCCATGGACACCACTCCGGCTCGCCCGCCCGCCGGGCCGTCAGTCGCGGATTGTCCTTCAGGATCGTCATCGCCCCGACGGCGATGCTGGGAAACAGCCGCCGCCAGCGATGCACGTCAGCCCGCGACAACTCGTTCGTGATCCACCGCGACTCGCCCGTCCGGCAGGCGATCTTGCCGTCGAGCGTGGCGGCGGCCTTCGCGGCAATCAGCGGACCGCCGGTGGTGATCCAATGATTAAAGATCAGGTTGAGGTCGGTGCACTCGCGCTCCAGCACCCCGGTGATCACCTCGATGCCCGCAGACCGCAGAATCGCGAAACCCGCGCCACCGTGCCGCGGATCCGGATCGGTCGCACCCACCACGACGCGCTTGATGCCGGAGGCAATGATCGCATCGGTGCAGGCGCCCGTCCGGCCATGGCTCGAGCAGGGCTCGAGCGTGACGTAGAGCGTGGCTCCGGGACGAGGGGTCTTGCCCCGCGCCAGCAGCGCGAGCCGCTCGGCATGGGGACCGCCGTCGTGGGCATGCGAACCTTCGCCGACAATCTGCCCGTCCTCCACGATGAGCGCCCCGACCATCGGATTCGGATGCGGCAGACCCCAGCCCGCATTGGCCAGTTCCAGCGCCCGCCGCATGAAAGGCTCGTGTTCGGAAGGTGTCGTCATGAGGTGCGAGCAGCACCCCAACACGACTCCGCGGGTCACGCCACCCTAGAGAACAGATTTCCCGCGGCCTCCCGCGAGCGCCCGGGGCGCCGTCACCCGGCCACGTAGGGATTACCCGCCTTCTCCGCCGCCACCGTCGTCTTCGGCCCATGTCCGGGATAGACCACCGTATCGCCGGGGAGCGTATAAATCTGCGTCCGGATCGCCGTCGCCAGCTGCTCGAAATTGCCACCGGGCAAATCCGTGCGGCCAATGCTGCCGTTGAACAGCGCATCGCCGACGAACGCACCTCCCATATCCGCAAAATAAAACAGCACGTTGCCCGGGCAATGACCGGGCACATGGCGGACCTCGACCGTGGTGCCCAGGGCGTCAAATCGCTCCCCAGGAGTCAGCCAATGATCAACGTGAATGGCCTTGAGATTCAGCGATTCGCCCATGAAGCGCTCCATGACCTCGGGCGTCTCGATCAGGACACGGTCGTCAGCGTGTGCGCGAACCCGGCCGGCCGTGGCGGCGACCAACTCGGCGCCGCCCTGCGTGTGATCCCAATGCCCGTGCGTCAGCCAGAGTTCGGTCAGCCGGCATTTCTCCTTGGCGAGGATTGGCTGGATTTGCGCGAGGATGCCGCCGGGAGCGTCGATCAGGATCGCCTCGCCGTGCTCGGGCGCGACAAGCAGGTACGCATTGGTCTGAATCGGCCCCGCGGGCAGAACATAGAGATTCACCGCGCCAATCCACGGAGTTTTCGGCGAGGCGCAAGGCTAACGGCGCCGCCATCAATCTACCGCGGATTACGCTGATCTCGCGGATAAAAGGCGCTCAAGCCGGATGATCGAAGCGGACGGCGGCGCTGCGCACCTGGTCGCTTCGATCGTTATTCTACGAATCCGACCAGCTGAATTGGCGATTTATCGAAGGTCGTGGTCTGGCATCCGCGCCATCCGCGAAATCCGCGCTCAAAACTCCGGGACATTCCGCCGCCAACGCCTGGGCACAGCAGGATGGGCAGGATATTTCCTTTCCTTTTTTTGCGCCTTTTGAGCCTTCTTGCGGCCATTTGAGTGGTGGCCCGAGCTGGGTGGCAACCCACCGCAACGTCCACCTTCTAGCGGTCCATCTTCCACTCGCTGGCGCCCGTGGCTACCGCTGAACTCGCGGTTTCCTTTTTCAGTAACTCGCCAACTCTAAGCACGAGCTTCCCGCTATGACTCTTCCACCTCTGACCCGCGTCGATGCCTTGGCTGCTTGGGATGCATTTCGGCCGCGCATCACGGAATACGCGGCGCGCCGAAATCACGTGGAGTCAGGTCACCGCAACGTCTCGAAACTCAGCCCGGCACTGCGGCATCGCCTGCTCACCGAGGACGAGGTCATTCGCGACACGCTCGCACACTACAACTTCAGCTCCGCAGAAAAGTGGCTCCAGGAAGTGTGCTGGCGGCGGTATTGGAAAAGCTGGCTGGAATTGCGTCCCCAGGTGTGGACGAGTTGGCGGCAGCGAGTGCGCGCGTTGCACGAGACTCTGCCAGCGGAGATTTTGGCAAAGGCGGGGGCCGTCTGCGCCGGTGAAAGCGGCGTCGCGTGCATGGATGTCCTCGCGCGGGAACTGATCGAGACCGGCTACCTCCACAATCACGCGCGAATGTGGTGGGCGAGTTTTTGGATTCACGCGGAAGGTCTGCCGTGGGAACTCGGCGCGGACTTTTTCTTCCGCCATCTCCTCGACGCCGATCCCGCCAGCAACACGCTGTCCTGGCGCTGGGTGGCGGGCCTGCAGACGCCCGGAAAGACGTACCTCGTGCGGCTATCGAACCTCGAGAAGTATGCCCACGCCGGGATCCTGCGCGATCGTCACGGCAGCGATCGCATCACCGATGGGGCGGTCACGCCGCGGCACTCACCCGATCACGCCGATCTCGCCCGGCAACCGCTGGCCGCTCTCCCCACTTCATTGCCCGCGGTCGCCGGGCGGAGGGGCTTGTGGCTGCACGACGACGACCTCGCGCCGGAAATCGGCCCCTTCGCGGCGCTCACGCCCACCGCCGTCGTCGCCTTCACCAGCGAACGAATTTATCGCCAGCACGACGCACCCAGCGCCGCTCGCATCGCCGCCCTGCGCACTGTGCTCGGCGATGGGATTGCCCGGGCCTCGGCACACTACCGGTGCCCCTCCACGCTGCTCAAGACCGACGACACCGCGACCAGCCTCACCGAGTGGGCGTGCGCGCATCAGCTCGCGGAGATCGTCGCCTTCGCGCCCGCGGTCGGCCCAATCCAAGATCTCATCCCGCGGCTTTCCGATCTGCTCGTTCGATCGGGAATCCGTCTTACCCTCATCCGGCGCCCTTCCGACGACCTCGCGTTCTCTCTCGCTGCCGGCGGGTTCTTCCCCTTCTGGCAAAAGATGAGCCGTCACCTTAGCCCGCCTGAGTAGTCGATGCCGACAGGGCGCGTAAAGAGTGACATCAGCGCTTCGCCGACAGATTCAATGGGGACGGAATTTCCCGTGCTTCATCCGGCAGCGATCGCTACAGAATTTCACTTCATCCCACACCCGCTCCCACTTTTTCCGCCAGGTGAAGGGGCGTCCGCAGGTAACACAGAGTTTCTCCGGCAGATGCTGTTTCTTCACGCCTTTCATGGGTCTCTGACGAAGGTTTGGGTCCGGGAAGCAATCAGTCTACCGCGAAATCTGCGCTCAAAACTCCGGGACATTACGCCGCAACGCCTGGGCACAGCAGAATGGGCAGGAAATTTCCTCTCCTCTTTTTTGCGCCTTTTGAGCCTTTTTGCGGCCAATGGATTGATGGTCAAAATTCCATCCTTCGGCTGACCGTGAACCGCGGCTTGCCTCTCGCTCCCGCCACTGCCCACTATCCGCGCCTTTATGCCGACTCTGAAGTTCGCCGTTCTTGCTGGAGACTACATTGGACCCGAGGTCATGACCGAGGCGCTCCGCGTCCTCGACCACGTGGCCGCGCAGGAGGGGCTGACCCTTTCCTACACCAAGGCCGATGTCGGCGGCGCCGGCATCGACAATCACGGCAAGGCTCTCCCGGATTCCACCCTCAAGCTGTGCGAGCAATCCGATGCGATCCTCTTCGGCTCGGTCGGCGGACCGAAGTGGGAGAAGCTGCCGCCCAAGGATCAGCCCGAGCGCGCCGCCCTGCTGCCGCTGCGGAAACATTTCACGCTCTTCGCCAATATTCGCCCCGGCCTCCTCTATCGCGAACTCACCGACGCATCGCCGCTCAAGACGGAGCGGATCCCGGACGGGATCGACATCATCTGCATCCGCGAGCTCACCGGCGGACTCTATTTCGGCAAGCCGAAGGAAACCACCACCCTGCCCGACGGTGATATCCAAGCCGTGGACACGATGGTCTATCGCAAGAGCGAGATCGAGCGGATCACCGCCACGGCGATCACCGCCGCCCGGTCCCGCAAGAATAAGCTCTGCTCGATCGACAAGGCCAACGTCCTCGAGACGTCCGTCCTCTGGCGCAAGACCGTCACCGAGTACGTTGCAAAACACGCGCCCGAACTCGAGCTCAGCCACATGTACGTCGACAACGCCGCAATGCAGCTGGCGCGGAATCCGAACCAGTTCGATGTGTTCGTGACCGAGAACATGTTCGGCGACATCCTGTCCGACGAGATGGCCGTCATCTGCGGCTCGCTCGGCATGCTCTCGTCCGCCTCCCTCGGCGCCGGCAAGAACTCGATCGGCCTGCCCTTCGGACTTTATGAGCCCGCCGGTGGCACCGCCCCCGATATCGCGGGCAAGGACCTCGCCAATCCGTGCGCGCAGATTCTCTCCTGCGCCCTGATGCTGCGCTACAGCTTTGGCCTCGAGAAGGTCGCCGCGCGCATCGAGGCCGCGGTGAGGAAGGTCGTCACGTCCGGCACCCGGACGTCCGACATCGCCTTTGGCGGCACGTCGGTCGGGACGAAGGCGATGGCCGACGCGATCATCAAGGCGCTGTAGGCCGGGCACTCCAGGCATTCTGTGCCCTCGATTGCTGGGCTCCGATTCCTGGCTTCGTGGCTTCAGGCTCCACCGGTTTGAAGCTTGGATTCTCGGCTTTCCACACGGTTGTGACCGAACCCCTGCGGCCACTCGCTCACGCTCGCAGCCACCTGTAGATTCTGGCTTGGCGCCTTCGCGCTGCTTCGCGTGAGTCCCGACGGGCCCCTCACCGCCGCGAGCCGATAG